>JAESUN010000208.1 GCA_016763045.1 Opitutaceae bacterium
CCTGCTTTTCCAAATCAATCCAACGCATAGGGGTGGTGCCATCGGGATAAGCGAGTTCTTCGTGGGCATAGTCATCTGTGAGGATGTGACGTTCATTCGGGTGAAGGGTGGGATGACCAGAACCGGGAATTGTCTCACTAAAGGTTCGTAGATTTTCGCCATCATAGCGGATAGTAATCAGGCGTAGTTCATCACCGGTTGGTTTTAGATTCATGGTGATCTCATCCCCATTGGGATGCCAGTTGGGGTGGTGTCCGCCTTTGCGCCAAATCGAATCGGGCACGGCCACCCGGATGTTGCTGCCGTCATTGTTCAGTGTGATGACATTGTTAAGGAGTGGTTTTGTCTTGTCGTGAGGGCACCATCGAAAGACGTACATCAAACGTGTTCCTTGGGGATTCCATTTTAGGTGGAATCCATAAAAGTCGCCTTCGGCATATTTGTCTTGGTCAAAAGAAGGGATGGCTGATTCGAAGATCTCGGCATTGGAAACAAGCAAGGTCTTCTTTCCCGTTTCAGTGTCTGTTAGATAGATCCCATCATTGGTGGAGGCTCCACGATTAAGGGGTATCTTTTCTTGTGGAACGATAACGCCATAACCTGACTGAGCTAGACCGGTTCGCAGGAGACAGGGACTGGCCAGTTGCTTCCCGTTGGGAGAGACCATATAGACAGTTCCATCGAGTTTTTTGCTCTGTCCGTTGATAGGGTCCATCTTGACGGAGTAGGGAGTCCAGGTATCCGGATCGAGATCGTTAAAGTAGAGACTGGTATCATTATTGCCCCATTGGGCATGAGCACCGAGTTGGGTATCCCAGCCTCGAGTTTTCGCGATGGTTTTGTTTTCTCCGGTTTGAAGATCGACCAAAAGAATTGTGGCGACATCTCCGGGTTTTGGAAGGCGGTCTTCGAAGGGAAATTGTGTGAGGGCCAGGTACCTGCCGGAGGGGCTGATGGGGGAGGTGTCAAAAAAGCGATGGATGACGCCGGTTTGATTCGGCGTCACGCAATAGGTCGGAACGATAGGATCGAAATCAGTGTAGCGAGGGAAGTTGCTGGCTAGGTTGGGTAGTGACATCGATGAAATCAATGGGACTGCAGCATCTCGGCGATTGCCTGATGGATTTGATCTTCTGTTTTTTCTTCGAGAGGGCCGGATAGTCCGATGATCTGCATATTGGTGAGGACTTCATAGCCACCTTCACTTAATTGTCGTCTGCTACAGACATAACCGACGATTTTGTTGCTGTATGCAATTGGCCATACGTTCTGGAAACGACTTCCCTGTTCTTTTATCAGGCGCAGGCCGTGCTCGACACTCATTTCGCCAGGCATCGCCACCATGACGAGGGATGTCCCAAATTCAATAGTCTGCAGTTCGAAGGGCAGGTCGGTGGCGGGAGCTTCTCCTCGATCCATTGTTTCCAGATGTTTTTTGGCCCAATTGGAGAGGAAAGAATTATCGTTATCGAGGAAGGCTTCGTACTCTTGGCGAGGTAGGACGGTTGTCTTTAAAGAGATTTTTTGACTGGTGATCTTGATCTCGCCTGTGATCTCATCGAGAGGATTGAACCGAACAGCGTTGGCAACACTTTGTGCCAGTTGATTTCCGAAGGCATGGATTTCGTCGATGGGGTATTGAGGGAATCCTTCGCATTCAGGATCGACTCTGTAGGGTTTTTGATCCCCGGCACATCCCTGAATAAAGCCAGCAGTACAGCCGAGGTGTTCCTCTACTTCAATCATAGCAAATCCCACATAGTCCCCGCCGATTTCCAAGATGGCACCACTTGCTGTGGGATGGCAGGCATAACCGAAGAGCAGATGCTTTAGCTTTCCTGAGTCATCTTCGAAAAGGAGCACGGGTACGGAGTGATCGTGAGGCGCATCGAGAGTGGGCATCCATTCGATCTTTCCGTTTCCAATGGGTCTACGACGACTGTGAGCAAATCCACAGCATCCAGTCGTGTAGCGTAGGCGGGTTGGCTCTTGGGCATCCACAGCCACTTTGGCGGCCTGGGCAATCCTTTGAAAAACCGATTCTAAAAAGGGTTCATCGATGCCACCAATACGGGCTTTATCAATTTTTTTTCGCATGGGAGGGCCGCAGTGCGTATGGCTCCCGCAGAGCAGAATGTTATCATTTGGTATACCGGTAGCAGCGGTGATGAGGTCTCGGACATGGTCTGTATTGTCGTAGAAACCAAGCCATTCAATAGAGACGATGATTGTCTGTTTTTCTGTGCTGCAGTCGGTAATGGCTGTAATAATGCAGCGCAGTGGGAGGTAGACGTTGGTGGAATCTTCGGTTCGATGGCCGAAACCTGCCAGCTTTGAACCGCCAGGAGGAGTGACATCGATGATAGAAACACCGGAGAGGTAGGGCAGGGTAGACTGGTTCATATGAAATATTGTGGGCTAATGTAAGAAAAGGCAGGGGTTGGGTTTTCGAGGTTGTTTTCTCTAAACCTTATTGGGAAGTCTTTTTGGCTTTTTGTCGGTGCTGGAACATCGTAATGAACGCGATGCTGATCCAGAAGCAGTTAACGGCAACAGAGGGGTAGGCTCGATAGTAGAATGAGTTGAAAATGAGAAGGATGCTCCCGATCGCATTCATTAGTTGGTAGGAAAAGGCATCTCCGGCGACTTTTTTTCGAGAAACCAGACCGTATGCAATGAGTAAAAAAAAGGCTCCAATCCATCCGGAAAGATCAATGAGAAGAGTGTTCATGAGGATGTGTTTTTGACTAACTTAATCTTGTCCTAAACTTTTCAGGACAGTTCTTGGGTTGGGATGGATGGGCTGACCTTTGTTGAGGGCCGATTGCATACATGCATCGGAGACTTGTTGGGTTTGTAGAGCTATCTGGGGCCAGAGGAGATTGAGTTTTCCGGAGAGGATTTGGGTAGAAAAATTTCGATACAAATGACTTTCCTGGGAATCGGGTGCACTGTTTCCGTGTTCTGCTACGGAAATGGAAGTATTATTTTTGTGCATATCGCAATCACAGTCCTTGATCACAAATTCACTTTGATAATGCTCAAAAGTCGTCTGGGGAGCATGAAAGGGCAGGACAAAATCATCGATATGCAGGTAGCCTTTTGTCCCGCTGATATTTGCCCATTGTTGGTTCTCGGTAATGAAGGAACAGTAGAAACTGGAGGAGACGCCATTGGCAAAAAAAAGTTCGCCGGTGAATTCGGTTGGAACGGGATCCGGACTGTCTTCTCTTTCGTAAACGGAGAGAAATTGTGCGGTAACAGATTGAGGGAGCTCCCAGTTCATCGCCCAGAGAGCGAATCGAATATTATACCAACCTAAATCCCCGAGGCTTCCTTGTGGTTCCAGATTACTTTGCAGTCGAATGTTGTTTTGTAAAAAATCTTCGGGAGCTGCGTAACTTTGCTGAGAGGTGATACGTCGAATTTTGCCGACACTTTTGTCGTCGTCGAGGACTTCGCGGATTTTCTGGAGACGGTTGCTGTGCATAAACATGACTCCATCCATGAATTGGACGTTGTTTTGATGGCAGGCTGCGACCATCTCTTTGAGGTCGTCGAGACTGATGGCACAGGGCTTTTCGCAGACAATATGTTTTCCCGCTTCAGCTGCGCGGATGACCCACTCCTTTCGCAGGCCTGTTGGGAGCGGTATGTAAACAGCATCGATGTCTTTATCGGCCAAGATCTCCTCATAACTTCCGTATGCTTTGGGTTTCGTGGCATAGGGGTCAGTGCTCTGGCATTTATCGATGAAGCTCTGACTACGGGAGATGTCACGACTGGCAACGGCAGTTAGAACTGAATTTCCACTGAGTTGAATGGCTTGCCATGTTTTATATGCGATGGATGCGGTACTCAGGATTCCCCAGCGAACTTGGTTTTCGTGCATGATTGATTTGTGGAGTTTTTTTATCCCTTTGTCAGTCGTTTCTTTAGACTGTTTCTCTTGTTTTAACTGAGAGGAGATCGAACGGGAGGAATGAAAGTCTTTGCTAAAGAGAAAGAAGGTTACCAATCGTTTCCTTGCAGATGGATACCTCCTTCGGGAAAGGTTTTCTTAAGAAGGGGGTGTGTCATGGCTATATTCTTTCCGGGTAGGGGTTGATCGGTTTCATCTTCATCCACGCGAAGAACGTTTCGAGGGGAGAGGACGTTCCAGCCACAACGAGCATACACTTTTTCCAGAACTGGAACGCAGAATAACAAACCAAAATCAAATCCTCGGCGAAGGGCTTCGTCCATTGCGGTGATC
>JAESUN010000209.1 GCA_016763045.1 Opitutaceae bacterium
AGTGTCCTTGAATTTGAGGCCGAAAAAACTGAGTGCTTCACTATACTCCAGCTCGTTGGTGGAACTAACGAAAGAGGAAAACCAAGGGGCGAGATTTTCGCCGGCTATGTCAGAGGCGAGGGCGATAAATTCTTCTGTTTTGTAACCACGTTCCCCAGAGAATTTTTTGTAGGCTTCACGCATCAAATCATCAAGGGATTTTTTGTTTTCAGTGAGGGAGCGAATCTTAGCGTCGAGCAGAAACCCGATAACACCGCCTTTGGTATAGTAGCTGACAGTCGAGTTGGAGATGTTTTCGTTTGGTTTATAGTGGCGTATCCAGGCATCATACGAAGCATCGGAAAGGGACTGCACGTGTCGGCCAGGAACATTTTGAGAATAACTGATTCTTCCCGATAGCTTTCCAAGGTACTGAGATTTTGTCAGGAGTCCTGCTCTTCTCATTACCAGATCTCCATAATAGGAGGTGAATCCTTCGACTAGCCAAAGATCGTCGGTATAATTTTCGTTATCGTAGTCAAAAGGCCCTAGTTCAATAGGGCGAAGGCGTTTCCCGTTCCATGTATGAAAAAATTCATGACTGGCGAGGCCTAGCCAGCCTCGATAAAGCTTTGGGGTAGAGCTGTTCCATAGGCTTGTCATCATGGTACAACCGTTTTTGTGCTCCAATCCACCGCCGAAACCTTCAACCAGGATATTATAAAAAGTATACGTATCTTCGTAGGGCAGTGAACCCCATAGGTTTCGATTTTCTTCGACGATCAATTGGAGATCTTTGATCGATTGTTCTCCGTTCCATTGACTGGTATCTCCGATGTTTACGAGACGATGACTCTTTCCATCTATTTCGAACGCATAAACCTTTGGTTTTCCGGCAACGATAGGAGAATCGATGAGGGTTTCGAAGTTGTCTGCGTGAAAGATAATGGGGCTAGTGCTCGTTTTTGGTAAACTACTGACAGCCGTTTCCCATGAGGCGGGGAGTTGTAGCTCAACCTCATGCGGACGATCGAGTGCACTGCTCTCTGTGATAAAGGTGGGAGCTCCGTTGATAAGGGCAAATCCATCTTCGACCCAATTATGTCGGACGGTCATTTCCCTACTGTAAACATGATAGGAGGCAGTCACATGAGCAGCTCCCTCTGTTTGGACGGTCCAGTGGTTCTTGCTCGTTTTATGTCCTTTTAAAGGAACTCCATCGTTGGTCGAGAAAGTGACTTTTTCCAGGTGGCGCGAGTAGTCGCGAACCAGATATGAACCCGGAGTCCAGACGGACATCATCAGGTCGAGTGTTGTTTGACCTGCTGCAGGGATTGTCGCAGTCACTTCGATGTAATGGGTCTCTGGGGAGGGAAATGAAAGTGTATACCGAATGGGTTCGATCAGTTGTTTGTCTGAAGCAACTGATAAAAGAGAACTGATGAGGATAAAAATGAATGCGGTTAAAAGGCTGCGCTTCATAGAGTGATGGGACTTATTTGATGGCTTGAGGGAAAGAGGGTGAAAGACTCTGATTAGGAATACGTTTTGCAACTTGTCAAAGAATGTCGTGATAGCTCTGTGAAAAAACCTTTAAACTTCTTCAAAATTCGCTTGTATAGATTCCTCCCCTAAGAATTCACCTGTCTTAATCCCACAATAAGACTATGAGATACCTCCGTTTTATTCTACTATCCCTTTCGCTAATGTTGTTTCCCTGTATGGTCTTTTCACAGGTGGAAGAGGTAGCAGAATTGTTGCCGACAGCGGATGAAGAGCTTTTTGATCAGTTGGATGGGAACTGGGATGGTTGGCTTTCTGGGATCGAATTGGGAACGGCCAGGGTTTATGATCTCGACGGAAATGGAGAGGTGACGCGGATCGAATTTCTGTCGGGTCGAGCAAATGATCGACTGAGAATTCAGGAAGGCTCCATTCTAGAGGAAGATATACTTTTCTTCCACCAAATGGATTCTGCTCAATCAGGTTATTTATCTGGAACAGATATTCGCAATGCTGAGGCAGAGAGATTTGATGTGGATTTTGACGGAAGAGTGACGAGAAATGAGTTTCTAGCCGGCCGTGCTTTGGAAAGAAAACTTGCCGAAGAAAAAGCTCGGCGGTTACAGGCGGCGAAGGAGGCTGAGGACGAACGTCGGCGGGCCGCGAACGAAGCTGTCGAAGCACCTCCTCTCAATCAGGTATTAGTTTCGAAAAAAGGTTTTATGATTGGCCGGGTTTTAACGGTCGAAGGAAACCCGCTTCCTTCGTTTACCATTGAGTTTGCAGGCTATGATATTGCGACACAGTCATTGAATACCTTGAATGGCGATGAGCCCAATTTGATCGGTCGAGTAAAAGGCAAAGATGGTTATTATGAGATTCGATTGCCCGAGGGAAGTTTTGGCTTTGTGGCCAGTGTCATCATTCCAATGGCTGATGGATTTAGACGGTTTCCCCTTAGAGCAGAAGATGAAGGGAATAGTCAGCTCGATTATGTCGAAGTGACTCGTCGTCATGAAGGAGTGATCAAGAATCTTATTTGGGGCTTTTCACTCGACGATTTAAACGATGATGGGATGTAATTAAATAACGGGAAACATCGAAATCGATACGTATTATATGACTGAACCTTGGTTTTTTCTTCACATCTGCGACATACAGGCCGGCTCTCCGCGATCTTACCGTTGTCAGCAACGTTATCTAGATAATTGGCAGACTGCCTATCAGCAGCTTCAGGAAAATAAGAATGCGGATTTGCTCCTGATCGGCGGTGATCTAACCCGCGATGGACGATTGCATAATTTCGAATACGAGACAATTAAACGGGAGCTGGATGCGCTTCCATATCCAACATATTCCATCCCGGGAAACATGGATACGGATAATAAGCATACAGATAAAAAAGGAGGGACCGGACGGGATGATCCCAAATTAAATATGACAGCGGAGCAGTTGGATCGCTTCATCCATTACGTTGGAGATTTTCCTTGGTCTATCGTGCACAAGAACGTGCGTTTCAGTGGGTTCTATGGAGCCGTGGCTGGATCAGGACTTCCACATGAGGAACGCATGTGTGAATGGTTGGAGAAGGAATTACCTTCCCTTCCACAAGCAGGTCATCACGTCA
>JAESUN010000210.1 GCA_016763045.1 Opitutaceae bacterium
CGTACCGGGCCGTGCTTTTGGCCCGGGGGGCGAAGGCTTTGTCCGGTGCAGTTTTGCTACGGGTTATGACCAGTTGATCATTGCGTGCGATCGTATCGAAAAATTTATGGAGCGGCTCTCCCAAAAGAGCTAAGATATTTTTAGTATGAATAAATTGAGTACAGTTGCAGTTGTCGGACGTCCAGATGTTGGTAAGAGTAGACTTTTTAATCGTCTGACGAAAAAGCGTATTTCTATTGTCCATGATCAACCGGGCGTTACCCGAGATGTCATTTCTGCGGACGTTGGTGATCTTTATACTCTATTGGATACGGGTGGAATGGGTCTAGCTCCGGGAGATACTTCCGAACAAATTGTCAAAGCGGTGGATCGTCAGGTCCTGTTTGCTATCGAGATGGCTGATCTGATTGTTTTTGTATTGGATGGCATCGATGGCATCAATGCATTAGACCTGAAGGTAGCGGAGGCTTTGCGTGAAGCGGGGAAGCCTGTTATTGCGGTTATCAATAAGGTTGATAATGATAACCAAGATTTGCCGTGGGAGGATGTCTATAAAATGGGTCTGGAAGATCCTATTATTATTTCTGCAGAGCATGGTATCGGAGAAGGTCACTTACGTGAAGTGATTGAAGAAAAACTGAAGAAGCTTGTAGGGGACAAGAAACCTATAAAGGAAGAGGGGTCGGGTGAAAAGCGTTTGAAGATCAGCTTTATTGGACGTCCAAATGTGGGAAAATCTTCTTTGAGTAATCGGTTGTTGAAATCGGATCGTATGATTGTGAGTGATGTGCCGGGAACAACGCGGGAATCGATTGAACTGGATTTTACCTACCGATCCAAAAAAGGGGAGGATTGGTTTTTTCGACTCGCTGATACTGCAGGAATCAAAAAGCGGACAAAAATCGGTTCATCGGTAGAATATTTTTCTCAAGTTCGTTCTCTGGGGGCTATTCACCGGGCAGATGTTGTTTATTTGGTGATCGATGCTGTTGACGGTGTGGGCCAGCAGGACAAGATGATTGCCGGAGAAGCGGTGAAGGAGAATAAGCCGCTGGTTTTGGTTGTGAATAAGTGGGATCTGAGTTCGGCGGCTTTTAAGAAATCAGATTTACCTCAGTATGATAGCGAACATAAGTTCCAGAATGCGTTTGCTGAAGCGGTTAACGGACAGTTGTTCTTTTCCAAGGGTTCGCCAGTTGTTTTTGTTTCGGCAAAAACAGGTTTCTCCATCGACAAGATGCTTCGCACTGCGCGTAAGATGGACGCAAAAATGGATACGATGTTTCCGACGGCAAAACTGAATTCGGTTCTCAATGCTTTGTATGAGAGACGGCGGGCACCTCGAATCGATGGGAAGAGGTTTCGGATGTTTTACGCTGTTCATACAGGGAATAGGCCCTTTCGAATAAAACTGTTTTGTAATCGTGAGGGAAAACTTCAGGATTCCTATATGCGCTATTTGAAATCTGGTTTATCAGAGGCGTTTGATATAGAGGGGTGCCCGACTGTTTTTGATCTGGTAGGCAAGGAACGGCGTTATACTTGAGGAAGTTGCTTTTTGCAGTGAAATTCGCCTAGGATCGCGGAAATGATCCTTTATCTGATATGACGATGCCCAAACGTATAGTTTTTATGGGGTCAGACTCCATTGCTTTGCCGGCTCTCAATTTTCTGGATGAGTCGGATGCGTATTCATTGGTTGGCGTTTTCACTCAGCCGGATCGACGATCGGGCAGAGGGCAGAAGGTTATCGCCAATGATATTAAACAATGGGCTGTGGAGAGATCGATTCCGGTTCAGCAGCCCGTGCGCCTAGAAGAAGAGGATCGTCAGGTCTTGGTTAACTGGCAGGCGGATATTGTTTTGGTCATGGCTTATGGTCACTTGCTGAAGGAGGATTGGCTGAGGACTCCAGCTTGGGGGACTTATAACATACATGGTTCCATTTTGCCGCGTTATCGAGGGGCTTCACCTATTCAGGGCTGCTTGCTTGAAGGTGAGAGTGAATCGGGTGTTTCATTGATGCAGGTGGTTAAGAAGATGGATGCGGGGCCAGTGCTTGCGGTCGAAAAGGTTACGATCGCAGAGAATGAAACGGCGGGATCATTGGAGGAAAAACTTTCGAAGGCATGTTTGCCTCTGATGCAATCTGGCTTTGGTCTGGTCTTTGAGGACAACCCTCTTTTGACAGCACAAGATGAATCCAAGGTAACCTATACTCGGAAGCTGCGCAAGGAGGATGGTGTTCTCGATTTTTCTGAATCGGCAGAGATTCTTGTTCGGAGGGTCAATGGATTGTTCCCCTGGCCGGGGACTTCGCTGCAAATAAAGGGAACTGTGATTCGGTGTGGATTGGCAGAAGAGAGCGAAAGCCCAGAGATCGTATCGGATGAGCCCGGGACACTTTTGGGGGTAGATTCCAAGGGTCTTCTGGTGGCGACGGGAAAGGGAGTCCTACGGTTGATGAAACTTCAGCGACCAGGAGGGAAAATGTTACCCTCTCTCGATTTTCTACGTGGATTTCCTCTGGAAAAAGGTCTGTTCATTGAATCGGTCCCCATGTCGAAGTTAGTGAGCTCCCAATTGTTGAAAGGTTGATCTTGTTTTCCGAGGTAGAATTCTCCACGGTAGCTCTATGATGAAGAAAGATAGGAGCTCCCTGAGAACCTTAGGATGGTTGGTGGGTGTTATTGCCGTTTTGTTTTCCGGTCAGCTTCAGGCGCAAACATATGGTGACAATCAGTCACGTGTGCAGGTGGCCAATTTAAGAGAAGATGTAAGGGTTCTGGATGAACGAACTCGAAAACTCTCTATTATGGTAGAAGAGTTGACTCGTGAGAATCAGCAATTGAGAGAACGCGTCGTGAGATCCGAGGCGGTAACGAATAACCAGGCTGGGAGTTTTGTGACTCTTTCGCAGATGAATCAGGCTATTGCGGATATTGAGACTGAGCTGCGTCAGGCGGACCGTGAAACAATTATTCGAGTAACCAAGCAAATGGAATCCTTGGCTAAGCAGACACAGAAAGCATTGGATAGCATCGCCAAGAGTGCTTCTGTGGGTTCTTCCAGTAGGGCAGCAAAGCCGTTTAAGTTTACAGAGGACTATCCTAAGAATGGGATTACCTACACCGTTCAGAGAGGAGATACGATTTCCTCGATTGCTTCAAAATATCAATCGACGACAAAAGACATTCAGAATGCTAATCGGATCCCAGACCCCAAGCAGCTTCAAGTTGGTCAGGTCCTTTTTATCCCTCAACGTTAACTTATTAATAAATGGCTAGTTCGAAATCACGTTTAGGTAGAGGTCTTGGCGCTCTTATTTCCAGAGGAGGAAAGGCTGTAAGGGAAGAAGGAAAACCACAAAACCCAATCACTTCGAGTTCTGGAAGTAAGTCTAAACCGTCCGGAAATACGAAAGGAAAAAAGGCTTCAAAAACAGCGGTGAAGGTTGAGCCCAGTCAACCCGATTCTCTGGAAGGTTTTAAAGAGATAGCTGTGTCGAATGTTCAACCCAATCCTTTTCAACCGCGGCGGGACTTTGCTCCGGATCATCTCAGTGAATTGGCAGAAAGTATCCGGGCGGAAGGCCTACTGCAACCGATTGTTGTACGCGAAGTGGATGATGGCTATCAGTTAATTGCGGGTGAGCGCCGATGGCGTGCGTTTCAACAACTGAAGTTGAAGAAGATCCCAGCGAGGGTTATTTCTGCAGGTGATTTTTCATCGGCATCGATGGCTTTGATTGAAAATTTGCAGAGAGAGAGTTTAAACCCAATCGAAGAGGCACAGGGATATGCGAGCTTGATCCGGGATTTTGACCTCACGCAGGAAAGTGTTTCGGAAAGAGTGGGCAAGGGCCGGGCATCGGTTGCTAATTCGTTGCGACTCCTCCAGCTGACAGAAGAAATTTTGGGCTACCTTTCTTCGGGTTTGCTTTCAACGGGTCATGCAAAAGTCATCTTGGGAGTTGAAACAAAGCAGGAACAACTTCTCTTGGCTCGACGGGTTATTGAAGACGGATTGAGCGTTCGTGCGACCGAGAAATTGGTTCAAAATTTAAAGAAAGGCCGAAGTTTTTCATCTTCCAAGGGCAGAGTTTTGGCTGAGGAGGATAGGGTCGTTATCGAAGATATTCAGAAACGGTTTTCATCTCATTTGAATGCAAAGGTTGAGCTGAAGCATTCACCTAAAAAAGGAAAAATCCTGATCGAGTATCAGGGAAATGAGGATCTGCAGCGTATTTTGGAGAGATTGGGAGTTCCGGACTAAGTCTGCTCCGGTTTTGTTTGGATTGTTTCACCAAAAATACGAATTTTTGCTTTTTCTTTGCCGAGTATTTCCTGTGCGCGCTTGAGAGCGTTACGTGTGGAAAGGGTTGGGTTTTGTGGCCATTCCATAAAGAAATTCTCCCGACCGATTCTATCGAGTAGCTTGGCTCTTTTGCAGATGCGATAAACTTCTTTGCGGGCACCTGAAACGATGAGGGCGCGATCACGTTCTTTCATGAAGATGACCAGCTCCTCCAGGGCCAAAATAGTAGAAGCATCGAGATGATGAGCGTACTTTAACCTAAGAATAATGATTTTGAGATTGGGGTCTTCGCAGACACGCCTTACCTGTTCCTGTAGTAGTTCGGCTGCACCGAAAAAGAGACTGCCCTCAACATGCACGGTCGAAATTTCCGGAGTTGTCCGTTTTTCGGCGCGGGTCATTTGGGCGAGTTGTCCGCTATTATTGAAAGTGTATTCGATTAATTGGGGCTCTCCGGCTTGACGTAGGAAGAGGATAATTGACAGACCGACGCCAAAATAGATGGCTGTGTCGAGGGGAAGCAAGAGAGCGGAGAAAAAGGTGATGAGAAAAACAAAGGCATCGGGAGGAGTCGTTTTGATAACAAAGCGAATCTGTCGCGGATTAATGAGGGAGAGGGCGACAAAAACAACAACGACAGCAAGGCTGGCTTTGGGGATATATTCGATAAATTTTCCGAGCCCCAGAAAGAGTCCTATACAGATAAAACCACAGAACATACTGGCCAGCGGGGTGGCTGCTCCACTTGTCCAGTTGAGAACGGATCGAGTCAAGGAACCGGAGGCAGGCATCCCGGAAAAGAAAGAACACCCGAGATTGGAAAGACCCATGCTGAATAGTTCCTGGTTTGTGTTGAGTCGACTGCCAGACATGGCCGCGAGAGACTTTCCAATGGAGGAACCTTCGAGGATTGAAAGGAAAGCGATCGCGAGGGCTGCGCTGACAAGAAGATTGATGGTGGTAAGATCAAACTGAGGAATGGTTATCTGCCATGAGCCGGGTGAGACAGCTTGAAGCTTTTGAACGTCCCAGCCGAATTCATGCATGCCAAAACCGACGAGGCTCATTAGTATAAGCGTGATGCCCACATTGGGCAGGCTTTTGAAAAAGCGTTTCAACAGAATAAATGTGGCTGCGGTCAGTAG
>JAESUN010000030.1 GCA_016763045.1 Opitutaceae bacterium
ATAACTCAGCCAAGTCCTTGATAGTCTTCACCCCTTCATGCAAAAAACCACCTCGGCTCAAGACAATCGTCCGACGTCCAGGCAACGGTTTTCCGATGGATTCAAATGTTTTCCGACCCATCAAAAGCGTCTTCCCCATCGTGATTTTTTTGAACCATTTAAATTCCTCTGAAAGGCGCCATGGGATCTTATTCCCACTTCCAATCACTCGATTTTCCGCCATCGCGGCTACTGCAATGTATCTCATCTTAATGTATCGTCAGCCCCATATTAGATATTTCAGCCCCATAAAACCGAGATAAATAAAAACCCCCGTTTTCATATGTTGTAGTGATATTTTTGTCCCCAGATAAATACCAAATCGAAGTGCAATCGCTACGGGTAATACCATCACCAAATAAAGCCCAAAGATGGAGTTAAAGTCCTGCCCGGTTAACCCCACAAATAACAGCCGCGCCACCGCAGTAGTCAAATAAACAGATGCCATCACCGCTTTTGTCTTATTCAACTCCCAGTCCTTCAGTACACATACGCAACTACTGGAGGACCACCCATATTGAAACCTCCAGCCAATGTTCCACTCATTAAACCGACAGGAAGCTCCCAATTCCGCGATGCCTCCTTTTTTCGATTCCGATTAAGAAAGAAATGGTTCACCGGCATCATAACAAACAGCAGTCCCAAAAGAAAAACCAGAATCCTTTCATCAAAGGCCACCATAATGTATACCCCTATTGGGACTCCGATCGCGCCTCCTACAACCATGGTCTTAGCTTCTTTCCAGGAGAACCCTCCCTTAGTCCAATAGAACGCCAAAATCATCACCGTCAGATTCATTAGGACCATAAAAGTGATCGCATCCCTAAATCCAAGAATCGATGGCATCAGAGACATCGCCACTAAGCTAAAAGCAAAGCCCAAGAACCCCTGCACCAGTCCACTGACAAGCAACAAGCCCAGAATGAGGAAAAATTCAACCGAAAGGAAAGAGGTAATGGATTCCATTTAAAAAGACGAGAAATCAAAACCCCAAGAATCCAAATCAACGATCATCGATCAAGCTTCCTCAATTATCCAACGGCCAAATGGGACGAATCAATTTCGTATACGGAAGCGTATCCAAATTATCCGAACAAGGCCCCACGGTCTTAATATAATAGTGTTCATCAGTGATTTTGTCATAAGCCTGCCGATAGGCCACGGCTGACTTTACGTTAATCGCCTGAAAAGTCGCCGGGTCAATTCCCTGACTCCGCCACTGCGCCAAATCAAAAGGAGGTGTCGGCACCGTCGTCAACATGATCAAATGCCCTTTATGCCGAACCACCACCGTAGGGCCCATTTCGATGTGAAGACCCGACATGGAAGCCAAGTGACTATGAGGATCCTCTAAGGTAAAACGTCCATCCGAAACACTGACCAACTCCGGATCCAGCGTAATAGACTCCGCTCCCAGTTCTCCACTTTTACCTCCAATTGCCAAATTCGTTACAGATCCAATCTCCTTTTCCTTTAACAAGTCGACCGCCTCCGAATCAGCTAGAATAACACCAGATGATGTAATCGATGAGGCAAGCAATGCTTTCAAGATCTCCGTATTATCTCCAGGAGTTCCACCACCAATATTGTCAGATGGCTCTACCAAAATCCCTGGAAAACGACCGTTCTTCAGAATTGCATCTATCGCGACAGTTACATCATACGCTTCTGCTGGCTTCGTCTTCACCCTATTCAGAGTCTCCTGTAATAGATCAAAAGCCCTCTCAACAACCGCATCCGAATCCTCCTTCGCCACAATAGAATAGGTTAAGCCTGCTTCTGGCATATTAGCATAAGAAAAGCCCGCCATGATATTGACCACCAGAATAGCCTCTTCAGTTTCCTCAATCTGCCGAGCACACGCTTCCACCGATTTCATCGGCTCATCTGCCGTACCCGTCAGAGTTGCAGCAAAAAGATGACGCGAATGCCTCTGGTAGGTCACCGGCCAAAGCCCTGTTTCAAAGCTAGAGACCAGCAGTTCCGCCGAAGCCGCAGCTGACTCAAAGGCATCCGTATGCGGGTTCTTCTGATAGGAGAATAAACAATTGGAATGCTCCGCCATTACAGGGGTAAAATTCACATGTAGATCTAATACCCCAAAAATAGGGATCTCCCTTTTTGCCAATGTCCGGATACGTCGAAGAATCTCGCCCTCCACATCATCATAAGAGCGGGAAACCATCGCACCATGCAGCACCTAATAAACGGCATCGACTTCATCCGTCAGCCGATCGCCTACTCTATCAACAAACTGCTGCCAGAAATATTCGACCACCTCATCTGCTACCATTCCTGACGGACGTGTTCTCAACAGAATAGTTGGGATGAGTTCCCAATCCTGATACTGCGCGACTTCCAGGAATCCAGATACCGAAGTACGGTCTCCCTTAAACCTCAATAATTGCTCTCCCGTGAATTCTTCAAACTCTTCTAGGAGTGTCTCGTTTTTAAGAAAGGTATTTGTTTCATGAAAAATACCAGCGAGAACAATTTTTTTTGGCATAAAATGTATTTATTTTATTCTGACAAGACTTAGATCAATCCTGATTCGTAACGGCGATACAATCCACCTCAAACTGAACAATCCCTAAGCATCGAGTCAGAGTTGTCCGTGACGGATAGGGAGCGGTAAAAAACTCCTTATAGATCTCGTTAAACTCAGCCACATGCTCATCACTCTTCACGTAGTTACGGGTCTGAATAACATCGTCCAGACTACTTCCGACATCCTCCAGAATCTTCTTCAGATTTTCAAAGGAACGACGGACCTCTCCGGCAAAGGTATCATTAACGATCTTTCCAGTTGCATCGACGGATGCCTGCCCTGAAACGTAGAGCATATCACCAACTTTTACAGCCGGACTAAATGGGAGATGGGACACTGGAGTGCCCTCTTTTCTAGGGTATTCAACTTTCATAAATTAATAGACGGGGGAAACGTTCGATATCAGTTATCACAGCTGGGAGAACTTGACTTCCCTTGCTGCGAACGGAGAGTAGATAACCCCCTACCCCTGTCAAGAATGCAGCAAAGACTATGATCATCGATTGCCATAACCACATCGGAAC
>JAESUN010000211.1 GCA_016763045.1 Opitutaceae bacterium
ATTTAGATACTCTGGCAGAAATACTGGTCACAGGATCAAACGGTGTCCCAGTGCGGCTAAAAGATGTTGCCCATCAGTGAAGGAAAAGAATTACGCTCCGGCGCAGCGACTCAAAATGGTCGAGAGGTCGTCATGAGTACGGTGTTTATGTTGATTGGCGAAAACAGTCGCACCGTGGCTAAAGCGGTTGCTGAAAAATTAAAGGAAATAAAATCAAGCATTCCTCAGGGGATAACGGTCACTGCTGTTTATGATCGCACCAGTTTAGTGGACAAAGCCCTGCTAACGGTGCAAAAGAATTTAATTGAAGGCGCTCTATTAGTCATCATTATTCTGTTTTTATTTTTAGGGAATATTCGAGCAGCCTTACTCACGGCGATGGTAATTCCGATCGCGATGTTAATGACCATCACTGGCATGGTGCATGCAAAAGTCAGTGCCAACCTGATGAGTTTAGGAGCACTCGATTTTGGTTTAATTGTTGATGGCGCCATTATCATTGTTGAAAATTGTATGCGTCGATTAAGTGAAGCTAGTCGCAATGGTTTAAAAGATACAAACATTAAAACCCTACCAGTAAACGAACGGTTTAACGTGGTATTTGAAGCTACTCGTGAAGTGATCCGACCGGCATTATTTGGGGTATTTATTATTACGGTTGTTTACTTACCGATCTTCGCTTTATCAGGGGTTGAAGGAAAAATGTTTCACCCGATGGCTATTACAGTAGTCATTGCGTTGGTGAGTGCGATGATTTTATCCATCACTTTTGTACCGGCTTGTATTGCTTTGATGTTCAAAAAGCCCGTGATAGAAAAAGAAAGTGTGGTCATGAAAGGCGCACGCATCGTTTATCAACCCATTTTAGAGTTATCCATCAAAAGGCGTTGGTTAGTAGTCAATATTGCGCTGCTGTTTGTGGTTGTCAGCGGATATAGCGCAACCAAATTGGGCAGTGAATTTATGCCAAATCTTGATGAAGGTGATATCGCCATGCATGCTTTGCGGATCCCTGGCACCTCACTCAATCAGGCAATCCAATTACAGAAATCACTGGAAGAAAAAATTAAGGAGTTACCGGAAGTTGAACGAGTTTTTGCCAAAATTGGTACCGCAGAAGTGGCTACCGATGCGGTGCCGCCGAGTGTTGCAGACAACTTCATCATTTTAAAGCCCAGGGATGAATGGCCAGATCCGAATAAACCCAAAGATCAATTAGTGGATGAACTGGCCGCTTTGGTTGAGCCCATGCCCGGCAGTCGTTATGAGTTTTTACAACCCATTCAAATGCGCTTTAATGAATTATTGGCAGGAGTTCGAGCTGAACTGGCAATTAAAGTATTTGGCGATGATTTTGATCAACTCATCGCGCTCGGCAATGAAATTGAAAAAGCCATTACCAACGTTGACGGGGTGGCCGATATCGCCGTAGAACAAACCACCGGTTTGCCTATTCTAACTATCCGCCCCAATCGAGCTGCCTTGTCTCAATTTGGAATCACTATCGAGGAAATTCAGGAGCAATTAAGCATCGCCCTGGGCGGGAAAGTCGCTGGTCAGTTTTATGAAGGGGACAGACGCACCGATATTGTGGTGAGGCTGCCAGAGACCTTGAGAACCGATGTTGATGGGCTGGCGAAATTACCCATCCTCAGGGCACAAGGCGATTATGTACCTTTACAGGAGCTAGCAGATTTGGAGCTAATCACTGGATACAATCAGATTTACCGGGAAAACGGTAAACGCCGTGTTGTAGTCACAGCCAATGTACGTGGTCGCGACCTCGGTAGTTTTGTTCAAGATATTCAGAAAACAGTTTCTCAAACCGTTGAAATACCGGCTGGCTATTGGGTTGAATATAGTGGGACTTATCAAAAGTTGCAATCGGCTTCGAAACGATTATCCATTGTCGTGCCGATCACGCTGGTACTGATCATTGGTTTGTTATTACTGGCGATGGGGTCAATGCGAGACGCCTTGATCATTTTTTCCGGTGTGCCGTTAGCTTTAACCGGCGGCGTACTGTCATTGCTTTTACGCGACATTCCATTTTCAATATCAGCGGCGGTGGGGTTTATCGCTTTATCAGGGATCGCCATTTTGAATGGATTGGTCATGGTGGCCTTTATTCGTGACCTGCGTAAAGATGGTGCAGGACTAGATACCGCGATCATCCAAGGCGCGTTGACGCGACTAAGGCCGGTGTTAACTACCGCATTAGTCGCCTCACTAGGCTTCATCCCCATGGCGCTAAATACCGGGATCGGTTCTGAAGTACAACGTCCCTTAGCAACGGTAGTGATCGGCGGAATTATATCTTCAACGATATTAACGTTAGTAGTATTACCGGCTCTCTATCGGTTATTGCACAGCCATTCGGCCGTTGAAGAGAACATTAGTATGAGTCAATCAGTATGAAGGAATGTCACATGAGTTCCCCTATAAAATACTTTGGTTATATTGCCATTATTTTAATGAGTATTGTCGTTTCTTTTTCAGCCGTCGCTCACGGCGTAGATGACAATACTAAACAGTTTTTGCAGTCCAACGAAGGTGTTGCTTTCATTCCTTTTTTATACATTGGAGCGAAACATATGGTCACAGGTTATGATCATTTGTTATTTCTGGTGGGCGTATTATTTTTTCTTTATCGCTCAAGAGATATTCTGATTTATGTCAGTTTTTTTACCTTGGGGCACAGCGTTACTTTAATGCTCGGCGTGTGGAATGATATTCAGGTGAATGCCTATCTGATCGATGCCATTATTGGCTTATCAATCGTGTATAAAGGCTTTGACAATTTAGGTGGGTTTAAACGACTTCTCGGTTTCGAACCCAATACCAAAGCAGCCGTTTTGATCTTTGGCTTGTTTCATGGATTTGGCCTAGCCACTAAACTCCAGGAATTTGAGTTCGGTAGAGAGGGTCTATTAGAGAACTTAATTGCGTTTAATATCGGTGTCGAGTTGGGCCAATTTTTTGCGTTGACATTTGTCCTGATCGTTTTGAGTATTTGGAGGCGGCATGCAAGTTACTTAAAGTTTTCAACTGTCACTAATACCAGTTTAATCTGCACGGGGTTAATGTTAACAATGTTTCAATTTACCGGATATTTAACGAATACCTAAGTCCCAATATCTATTAAATTATTAACTATATTTTCGACTACAAATTTGAGAGCAAACTATGAATGAAATAACATTTCCAACTCAATCGAATGCGACCATAATAAAAGCCAGTATTATTGCTTTAGTGGTTGCTTTGATTGTTTTTATCACCATCATTCTGCCTGCGGAATACAACATTGATCCGACCGGTTCAGGAAAGTTTATGGGGTTAACTGCGCTTGCCGGTGAAGCTCAAACAGATCTGGTAAAACCAGCGGTGAAGGAACCGTCATCAGGATACCAGGAAAATACGACAACAGCGACCGTTCTCCCCAACAAAGGCGTTGAA
>JAESUN010000212.1 GCA_016763045.1 Opitutaceae bacterium
GCGTGCGCCACCCTTTTCATACTCTAGCAAAGCCATCAAATCCTTCTTGTTTCCGGCCATCGGCTTATCGATAAAAACCGCTTTGCCACCTTCTAGAAAAGGACGGGCTCGCTCCAAATGAACATCCCAATTGCACGAATGGATGATCGCCGCGTCCACTTCCCCAACCATCTCATCGGTCGATTCAAAGACCTTTGGAACTTCCAAATCCTTGGCAAACGATTCTGCATACCCAGAAGGGTGCACCCCTCCGTGGTCAATCAGGCCAACGACTTCATGCCCCAACTCCCGAATGAGAGGAATCCAGTTCTGCGGGTGACTGGTATCGAGATCAACAACGCCTATTTTCATGTGGAGAAATGTTGAACATCGCCAGAACGGATCGCTTTGTCTGCCGCGAGAACAATGCGGGTGGCCTGTATGCCATCGTCCACTATCAACTCAGGTTGTCTGCCCTCAGATAGCGCTTTGATAAACTCTTCATTCTCCAATTGAAAGCCTTCTTCATCTTCACGGACTTCTGTCCAAGTCTTTTCTCCGTCAAAGAAAGTCGCCTTCTTTAAACGATCATAGAGCTGAACAGACTTCCCGTCTGCACCATACAACTGAAAGAAGAATTTACTGGTAAAGGGAGGACAAGATGAATCTCCCTGGACCCAGCTGCCAACACATCCGGATTTGAACTTTATGGACGCTACACATTGGTCAATACACTCATGTCCGGGATGCGTCATCATACCCCCCGCAGCCCAAAGTGATTCTGGTTCCGATCCTGAAAGATAACGGATGATGTCCGTGGTATGACATCCTTGGCTATGAACATTTGCACCTCCCAGAATCGGATCCTGCGCCCATTTGTCATCTCCCCATCGATTATCCATCATTTGACCCACAATAATGCTCGGATTCGGGATGAACTCTCGGGCTTTCTTGATCAGAGGATAATACCTCATCTTAAAGGCAGGCATCAGAACGACTCCTGTTTTCTCGACCGTCGCAGCCACCTCTTCACAAGCTTCAATGTTCAATGCGAGAGGCTTTTCGACAAAAATATGCTTCCCTGCATTTGCCGCCTCAATGGCCAGCGGTGCATGCGAATCATGTAACGTACAGATGTAAACAGCATCTATTTTCGGATCGTCAAAAACCTTACGGGCGTCTGTGGTAGCATAGTCTCCTCCAAAATCTGCCAAAGCCTTATCAGCTGCTTCCTGATTGATATCTACATAGGCCGAAAAAACAGCCCCCTCTATTTTGGAAACACATTCCGCATGGACACGTCCGAGACTGCCGCAACCGATGAGAGCTAGTTTAAGTTCCTTATTATTTTGAGTCATTTTTTCTAAGAAAGGTTTTCTGATATGATATTTTTTTCTTGGGGTAATGCTAATCTCCACGGAAGAGAAGCTAAACAGTGAGGCTCAAGCGTCAGCTTAAGATCTCTTTGATTTTTCACACTGGGACTAATTGCGATCCGATCAAGCACTTAAGAAGTTTTTTGAAAAGCCGAGCTCTCTTCCGCTTTTTTTGGCATGGAACGACCTGTCTTTCTCTTTTAAAAAGAATCAGGAACACCCCGCCCAACGGACTGCTTTCCCTTTTACCCAAAATGTTTTCTTGCTCCCCATCAGTCCCTTCTCCTTTCCTATTAGGAAGGCGATCCTCTCAATCACCATTACCCCCATCTTTTGAAAAAGCTCTTCTTTGTTTTACTACTGCTTCTCTTCGCAGCGAGTATCTTCACTTACCTTAAAATGCCCAGTGTTGGCCGGGATGTCCCCCGTTTACGTTGGGTCGTTAAGGAAAGTGATATGAAAAATGAACAGCTGGTGCTGTTCCAAGAATGGCTGGAAGAAAACGGTTATCCAGAAATCGAAATCACTCTGGATACTGCTCACCCGAATAAAGATAGAAACATCGTCCAGGGAGTTTCGGGGGTCGCCGGAGATATCCTGGACTGTTACGAAGAACAGGTCCCGCTTTATCAATCCGTCGGGATACTCAGTGATATCTCCGAGATAGCTGCGGAAATGGGGTTTGATGCCTCGAAAACATACCCATCCGTAAGCGGCTCTATGATGGTTGATGGTCGGCAATATGCCTTTCCGCGCAATGTAGGGGTCCTCTTTAACTGGGTAAATCTTGAAGCGTTTGAAAAGGCCGGCCTTCCCCCTCCTCCCGATATCTGGACTTTTGAAGAATTCGAAGAGATCGGTAGAGCATTTGTCGAGAACTCCAACCCCCCAGATGAGAGGCGGACCACTTATTTTTGCAAACCTCCATCGTTCAAGGTAAGACTGATCTACTTAAGATCCATGGGAGGAGATGTATACAATGAGACCATGACAAAATCGGGTCTGGATAGCCCTCTCTTTGAAGAAATCTACGAAATGATTCATCGCTGGACCTTTGCCCTGCGGATATTCCCCTCAGCCGACGAAGTCAAAAACCTCTCTTCCGCAACAGCCTCTGGAAATGCAGCTATGAATCGCTTCGCAGAAGGAAAATACGGTCTTTTTAATAGACCCCGTTGGGCCATCATCTTTTTCCGTGAATTAGGCCTCAGAAATCTCGCTGTCAGCGAATACCCACATGGGGGATTTCGCAATACCATCATCTACTATGGTGCCTGTGCCATCTATGAGGGATCCAACCAAAAAGAAATAGCTCCTTACTTTCTCAAATTTTTAACCAGTGAACGATTCAACCTTCATGTGGCCGCGAGTGGTGATAGCTTACCTCCTATCCCCAAATACATGGATACAGAAGAGTTTTTGCGCCCCCAAGAATTCCCCAACGAATGGGGATTGCATGGTCGCATCCGGGATATCGCAAATGATACCTCATTGCCCATCTCCTCCTCCCCTTACCTCTTGTGGAATTACATCCTTCGGATTGAAAAAAAGGCTTACGATAAATTTTCCTTGAATCGCAGCTCCGCCCGAGAAGCCCTTCAGCGGCGGTCAAAACAATAAACACCGAAATGCGACGCAAGGTAAACGAAGTTCCCGAACTGGCCAAAAAATACGAACAAGGACTTAAAGATCAGGCAGAGATTGATCGACTGCGAGCCAATGACGAACTGGTTCCTCTTCATCTCATAAGCAACCCCTTTTATCGACGGTATTATGTTGAAAAAGGATGGTCTCTGCCAGAAGGATCCAATACCGTCGCCACGTTAAAATAACGGTCTCTCCATTTAGAATCAGTATTCATTTAAAACGTAGTTTAGATCATGAGTGAAAAAGAAAATAAGCGAAAAACTAAAATTGGTTTTATCGGCGTCGGAGGGATGGGACAGTCAGCCCATTTACGAAGCTACGTCACTATCCCCGAATGCGAAGTCGTTGCCGTTGCCGACTTGAAGTTTGAACAGGCACGACAGGTTGCTATCCGATACGGAATCTCCAATGCTTACCCAAGCTACGAGGAACTTCTGAAGAATGAGGTAGTAGATGCCCTGGTAGTCAGCCAAACATTCTGGTATCATGGATCCATTCTTCCTAAAGTCCTACAAGCCGGGCTTCCCATTTTTGTAGAAAAGCCACTGGCCAGTTCCATCCCTGCAGGAGAAAAGATTATCGCAGAAATGGAAAAGGCCAACACCTGGATAATGGTGGGAAATCACAAACGCTGTGAGATGGCCGTAACCTACGGGAAAAAGTTAATCGAGGATTACAAAAAAAAGGGTAACCTGGGCGCCCTGAAATACGTGCGGATGGAAATGCCGCCGGGAGACTGGAGAGTAAACGGTTTTCGAGAACATATCCGAGTCGATGACTCTACCATAAGCGATTTGACTAAGGATGCTCCTGATTCCGATTTTTCCGCAGAAGAAAATGAAAAATATATCTACCTGATTAATTTTTATATCCATCAAATTAATCTCATCAGATATTTTCTTGGCGAATCTTATCGGGTAACCTATGCCGATCCATCGGGAGTGCTGTTGATAGGGGAAAGCAAAAGCGGAGTTCCTTGTAGCCTGGAGATGGATACATACCGAAGCACAATCGCCTGGAACGAAAAAGCGTTTATCTCTTTTGAGAAAGGATTTATCGAAATGGGATTACCAGCACCCCTGGCGAAGAACCGGCCGGGTTGGATCCGTTATTTTGAAGATCCTGACGACAGCGAGACTTCCCCCATGGTCATGACACCTGATCTCCCATGGGAAGACGCCATGCGCCAACAAGCCCTTCAATTTATTCGAGCTGTTCGTGGAGAGATCGAACCTCCCTGCTCTGCTTATGAAGCACTCGAAGACCTCAAAAATGCAAAAGAATACCTCAACTTACTTCTAAAGAAATGATCACAAAATTTAGAAAAGTTAAAATCTCTGATGAGCGATACGAATCCGCCAATTTCTTTGATGTCGATGGGGATGGGATACTGGATATTGTTTCGGGAGGTTTTTGGTACAAAGGCCCTCATTTTACCCAACGCTTCAAGATAGGAGACATCGCAGAACACGGTGAATACTACGATGATTTTTCCACCATTCCTCTTGATATCAACGGCAATGGTCGTCTCGATTTCATAACGGGCGGATGGTGGGGTGGCTCGCTCCGTTGGCGGGAAAATCCAGAAGACCCGACCAAAGAATGGAAGGAACATCTCATTGGGGAGATGAAAAACGTCGAAACAACCCGCGCATGGGATGTCGATGGGGACGGTCAACTGGAAATCGTCCCCAACGTACC
>JAESUN010000213.1 GCA_016763045.1 Opitutaceae bacterium
TAGCGCCGCTGTTCGAGCCGTTATCGAGAGAGCAAACCACAAACGACTCGCAGCACTTTGGGACATCATGCACCCAATGAGAAAGCAGGAAAGCCCCCTCGAGGCTTTTACAAACCTCGGTCCACATACACGCCACGTGCACATCCACGATGCTGTTTATACCGAAGAGGGAAAATTAAAAATAACCCCTCTGGGTGAAGGCCTCTTCGACCATGTTGAATCCATTCACCTTCTTCTCAAAAACGGTTACGATGGATACTATTCCATGGAAGTGATTCAACAGAGAGGAAAACAGGAAGACAGTGACGGTGTCATGCAACAACATGCCGAAAAAATCCGCGAAATCGTCGAACAAGCCTGACCCTAAAAAAAGACCATCCAAGATATGAAACCTTCACCCCTCACTCTAACCGGAATATCCGACGAGGCCGGCAAAAGCATCGAAAAACAGATCCAGGCACATAAAGAACTTGGTTGGACGTCAATTGAACTTCGCCTCATCAACGGTCTCAATGCGACCTGGAGCCTGCCGGAGGATCAGTTTCAACAGGCAGCAGAAAAGATCGAAGAAGCCGGTCTCACTGTCACCGGATTTGGATCGGCTATCGGTAATTGGAGCCGCTCCATCACCGATGATTTTGCCATCGATTTGAACGAGCTCGAAATCGCCATTCCTCGAATGCAACGATTCAAGACCAAATTCATTCGTACCATGAGTTGGCTTGGCGACGGAGTAGACGACGCCACCTGGAAAAAGGAATCCATCCGTCGCTACAAAGAACTCGCTAAAATAGCCGAAAAAGCAGGCATTTATTTAGCGCATGAAAACTGCGCTGGATGGGGAGGGCTCAGCCCTCAAAATATGAATACATTCATCGAAGAAGTAGGCAGCTCACACGTCGTCACCCTCTACGATATTGGAAACGTCATCAGTCACGGCGATGATCCTTGGGACTTCTACCAGCAACTCGACAAACAGTATATTGCCTACGTTCACATAAAAGACGCTCGCAAAAACCCTGAAGGCGGCAGCAGCTCACACTTCACTTACCCAGGAGAAGGCGATGCCATGGTCAAAGAAATCCTCCAGGATCTACCGAAAGTAGGTTATGAAGGTGTTGTTTCCATCGAACCTCATATCGCAAGTATCATCCACAAAACAGATGAGAATGCGGCCAGCGAGGATCTCATGTACAACTCCTATCTCGAATACGGACGCAAAGCCGCAGCTCTTTTGTAAGAGGAAAGCCTATACTCTCCTCCTACCCGCTAACAATATTCTGGGGCTTTTCCAAAAGAAATGCCTGAATATTTCTCTCCACAACAGACAATAAACGAGAACGAGCTGCTTTTGTTGCCCATGCAATATGGGGCGTGATGATGCAGTTCTTAGCCTGTAAGAGAGGATTGTCAGCACTTGGAGGTTCCGACGAAAGAACATCCAACCCTGCTCCTGCAATCACACCCTCATCAAGGGCCTCGGCCAAAGCCGCTTCATCAATTAGTGGGCCCCGACCAGTATTAATAAGAAACGCAGATGACTTCATTTGGTTCAGCCTCTTCTTATTGATCATTTTATCCGTAGCATCCGTCAACGGACAATGAAGACTGATGACATCGCATTCAGAAAAAACCGTATCCAAATCCACAAACTGAATAGAGCTATCCTCACTCGTTTTAGGTGAACGATTATAAACCAAAACCTGCATACCAAAAGCCCGAGCCAACAGCGCTGTCGCCTCACCTATCTTGCCATAACCTATGTTACCCATCTTCAAATCACTCAACTCCAACAAAGGACAGTTCCAATAGCAAAAATCCTTGGCCGAGACCCAATCGCTCTCATGAACAGAGCGAGAATGCTCACCCACATGCGACGCCAGCTCCAGCACATGCGCGAAGACCATCTGAGCAACAGACTTCGTCCCATACGCAGGCACATTTGTCACCGTAATACCTTTTTCAGAAGCTGCTTCAACATCCACCACATTATAGCCTGTCGCGAGCACTCCAATGTAGCGTAACTTTGGCAACTGCTCGATCGCTGCTCTATTTAAGATCGTTTTGTTTGTTAAGACAATATCAGCGTCCTTCGCTCTTTCGACGACTTGCTCGAGAGAAGTTCGTTCATAAACCTCGCATGAACCAAGTTTCTCAAGCTCATCCCAGCTCAAATCTCCTGGATTCAAAGTATTACCATCCAAAACGACTATTTTTTTTGTAAGCATCGCCATCGTCCTCTTCTCGTGAATATATTCTTGTCCAGCAACTCAAAAGCTTAAAAAACCACCTCGTCGTTGTTTCAAAAACAGAACAACGTTCGTCAAACATCGATCCAAGCAATTTATGAAACCTACTATCGGATTTATTGGACTGGGCGTCATGGGAGCCAGTATGGCCGGGCATCTCCAAGAAGCCGGTTACCCTCTTCGAGTCTTTAACCGCACCCAAGCAAAAGCGGATCATCTTGTAAACAAAGGAGCCACCTGGTGTGCCACACCGGGCGAAGCCGCTCGTGGAGCTGATTTCATTCTTACCATCGTAGGATTTCCCAACGATGTAGAGGCCGTCTATCTTGGAGAAAACGGAATCCTTTCCAGCGCCAAACAAGGTTCTATCTTAATTGATCTCACTACATCCAGACCCGATCTTGCCATCAAAATAGCAGAACAAGCTAGCGCTCAAGGTATCGGCGCTCTCGATGCGCCCGTATCAGGAGGAGATGCCGGCGCGAAAGCTGCCCGACTATCTATCATGGTCGGAGGTAGAACAGAGGACTTCCAGAAGGCACTGCCTATTCTCAATGTCATGGGTGCAAAGATTGTTCACCAGGGAGAGTCCGGTGCTGGCCAATATACCAAGATGTGCAACCAAATCGCCATTGCCTCTGGAATGATGGGGGTCTGCGAAGCCATGGCCTATGCCCAAAAAGCCGGTCTAAACCCCACCACTGTTTTGCAAAGTATCGAAAGTGGTGCCGCCGCCAGTTGGTCTCTCAGCAATTTAATGCCTCGTGCCCTTGCGGGAGATTTTGAACCCGGTTTTTTTGTGAAACATTTCATCAAAGACATGAAAATCGCCATCGAGTCTGCCGAAGCCATGCAACTCGATCTGCCCGGCCTGACCTTGGCCAAGAAACTCTATGAAAAACTGGCCGCAAGTGGTTACGAAAACAACGGAACCCAGGCCCTCTTTAAGCAATACACAGAATAAAAGGATAACCCCTTTTCTGTGTGTCACCTTTTTGGACTATTTCAACGAAAAGGAATGAGAAGACTCTCCAGAAGAGAGCTCGACTGTTTCTCCATTTGGTGCCGTCAGTGAAGCCTTTATTCCTTCAGGGATGGTGAGCTCGGCTAAGAACTGATTCCCATCGATTTTCCAACTCACTTTTAAATCACCTTTGGGCGTACAAATCTGACCTTCCGCATGGTCCAATCCACAAGGTTGAGGTGAAATCACGACTTCATCAAATCCAGGTGCCGTTGGCTCAATCCCCAGAAAAACACCGATGAATTCAAGCAATGGGTGAGCACTCCACGCATGGCAGAGACCACGCCAAAAACTCGTTTCCTCCGCCCATGTCTGCAGCCCAAATCCTTCCATAAAATTCCACGGAGCAATCAATTGAGGAAAGTCCCTTTCGTAAGTTCCCAGTTTCTTACTCGCTTCAAAGAGATAATGAACGCCGAAAAAGGAAGCCATCGAGAGTTTCTCATCATGCGGAAACCGGTTAACTAAAACCTTCTTCTGTTCTTCACTCGGAACATCCGTGAGAATAGCCCAGGCATTGCCATACTGGCTGATCTCTGGACCACCGGGTCTATCGGTGAACAAGCCTTCCTCTTCAGACCAGAAAAGCTCGCGGATATGAGTGCGAGTTGCCTCAGCTTCTTCTTTTAGAAGGGCTACCCAGCGCTTATCACCCACCTGTTCTTCCATCCATGCCAGTTCATTGAGAGCATGCAAATAATGGCAACTGATAACACAGGTCGGCCCCTCATCCCAGCCAGGAGGGTTTCCCCGCTGCCAATCTGGGCACCATTCGGTTGTATTCCAATATTCCAGGTCTTCCGGTAAACCTTTTGAGCCCACCCGTCGCCGAAACCAATCCACAACTGCTCGAATACCCGGCAATAAATCGATCGCCGTTTCACGATCTCCACTGATAAGAAAATAATCCCGAACATTGGAGGCCCAATGCAGACTCCATGAAGGAATGATCTGCATGAACCGCGATGGGTACCGGCTATGGGTCAGCCCATCCGAAACTCTTGACCAGTCAAACTGATACAAAGCCTGACGGCTCAAACGATAATCCCCCGTCGTCAACATTGCGATCTTCGACGTGATACGCGTATCCCCCGCATACTGCATTTGTTCATAGTAGGGACCATCCTCAAACGTCTCGTGAGAACAAAGTCTCATCGTCTTGATGCTCATATCCCAGAAACGCTCAAAGCTTGCCTCAGAAGACTTGAAATAGCCCTTCACCTCATAGGGGTACGCGGTAAAGCGATGATGAAAAGATCGAATCGTTAGCGGCTCATCACCCGCCTCAATCACCAATCCAACATAACGGAACATGCGCCAGTGAAAGGTTTCGATCAAACCGTCTCCTCCCCGCAAATGATACCGGTCTTGCCAACCCGTGATCGATCCACGTCTGTCATATGTCCAGGTGCTGGATTCATCCGAAAACTCAGAAGCCAAATTAGCTAAGGACTGTTTCTTTCCCATAAGAACGGCATCCTCAGTTTCCCAGTTTAACCGCAGCGCCTCTGCATA
>JAESUN010000214.1 GCA_016763045.1 Opitutaceae bacterium
AAGATCTACTTGAACTGGAAATTGATTACTGGTTTCGCAGGTTTGCTGAGTGAGGAAATAGGTGCGGCTCAATTTGAATTTTTTGGGACACAGTTGAAGGGCCGTCAGGAACAGGAACCTCGCTGGAAACGTGGGGTAAAGCTGGTGAATGGGAACTTAGGTGAGGTAATTGGAAAGGTTTATGTGGGGAGGCACTTCCAGCCGGAGGCAAAGGTGCGTATGAGGGATTTGGTCGAAAATCTTCGCAATGCCTATGGCGAGAGTATTAAGGGGCTAGAATGGATGTCGGATGAAACGAAAGCCGCCGCCGCGGTGAAGTTAGCAACGTTTACTCCAAAGATCGGCTATCCGGATAAGTGGGATGATTATAGCGAATTGATGATCAAGGCTGACGATCTGGTGGGTAATGTCATTCGTTCGAGGTTGGATGCACATCAGAAGGATTTAAGTCGCCTGGGCGGGCCGATTCGTAAATGGGAATGGTTTATGACTCCGCAAACGGTGAATGCTTATTATAGCCCGTCGCGCAACGAGATCGTCTTCCCCGCTGCGATTTTACAGTCACCTTTTTTTAACATGGCAGCGGATGATGCGGTCAACTATGGAGGGATAGGTGCTGTGATCGGTCATGAAATGGGGCATGGATTTGATGATCAGGGGAGTCGCTACGATGCGGAAGGTAATTTGAACAACTGGTGGACAGAGTCCGATCTGGAAGAATTTAAAAAACGAACGGAAAAATTGATTGATCAATATTCGAAGTATCATGTTTTTGATGACTTGACTGTTAATGGAGAGTTAACCTTGGGAGAAAATATTGGAGATCTTTCTGGAGTGACGATTGCGTATCGCGCTTATAAAATAACTCTAAAAGGAAAAGAAGCGCCAGTGATTGATGGATTGACGGGTGAGGAGAGATTTTTTCTTGGATTTGCCCAGATATGGAGAAGCAAGACAAGGGAGAAGGAGCTACGTAATCGTGTCGCCACAGATCCTCATTCTCCGCCGCGTTTTAGAGTATTGGGTTCTTTATCCAATTCACCTGAATTCTATGAAGCGTTTGATGTAAAAGAGGGAGATGCGATGTATATACCTCCTGAAAGACGGGTAAAAATCTGGTAGAGTACCTAATGACTTTTAAGTAATGAAAAAGAGCTAAACTAGAAATGAAGTTGTCAGGAAAAGTGTTTTGTTATGAGAGATAATATAGAGACGGACGATTCTGGTGTTAGACAGAATAAGGCAAAGAATCGGTTTGAACTACTTGTTGATGGGCACCTGGCCGTTGCTGATTATCTGATCATAGAGGATAGAATGATCTTTACGCATACCGAAGTCCCCGTGGCTTTGCGTGGAGGAGGTATCGCTGGAAAGTTAATTTCGTTTGCGATGGAAGCAGCAAGAGAAGAAGGACTAAAGGTTGTTCCTCAGTGTAGTTATGTGGACCGCTTTCTGGATAGGCATCCTGAATACTCGGATTTAAGAGCTTGAGAGAGTTCTTCTATACCCAGGTAACATCTTCAGCATCGGGGACTGGTAGATTATCCGGATGGGGAGGATTTATGGCTGCGCCCCATTTACAGAGGCTCTCGTAATCGCTATCGAGGATATCGCTTTCGCGCCGAACGTATTCAGGATCCCATTGCTCATAGAGTTTTTTAAGCAGATCTTCCCTTGTTTTGCTGTGCTCAGGTTCTTGAGCTAGGTCGATCCATTCATTCGGGTCTTCTTCCATGTTGAAGAGAACAGGATGCTCTTCACCTTGATAATGGTAGAGTTTCCAGGGTCCACTTCGGATCATTCGGGATGGGTTTTCTCGATTGGTTCCAAAATGTTCGGAGAAGGTTTCATTCGGGTGGGAGTTTGGAGAATGGCCTGTCAGTTCTCCCCAAAGGGAATGTCCGTCTGTTCTCTCTGGAGTTTCAGCACCAGCCATTTCGGATAAAGTAGGGCCGAGATCGATGAGGTTGCAGATTGTTTTGTTTACGCTTCCTTTTGTGATCGTTCCAGGGAGTCGAGCGATCATGGGGATGCCGGCGGAACCATCGAAATAGTTGCTTTTCCACCAATGGCCATGTTCTCCGGCCATTTCGCCATGATCACTGCAGTAAATAACCAGTGTGTTTTGGGCTAAACCGGTTTCTTCTAGGGTGTTGAGGACTTTCCCTATTTGCTGATCAAAATATTCACATAGGCCAAAGTAAGCGGCTCTTGCGACTCGGATTTGTTCTGTAGTGAGTGGTTTCTCAAGTCCACGAGATTGACGGAAGTGTCTGGCGGATTCGGGCTCGTTACGAATTTGTTCCTCGGTCAGCTCGGGCACATCAACCCGGTCATAATAATAGTCGAAGAGTTCTTTTGGCGCAAAAAATGGGCAGTGGGGGAGGACGAACCCTCCTACGGCCGCAAAGGGTCTTCCGTCGGACGCTGCGGCTTTTTCGGTGAGGTAAGTACAGGTGGCATCTGTTACCATTTCATCAAAGGCTTGGTAGCTGGTGCGTCCGTAACCTGCTATCTCGATGGATTCTCGTATTTGTCCTGCGGTGCTGGGAGGCATCTGGACAAAGCGTTTAGCTCCTGTGACATCAGCTCCGGGATAATGAGAGGAGTATTCCCCTAGGGGTCTTTTTTCGAAGCCATGGCGTTGATCAGATCCAACAAAATGCATTCGTCCGATCAGAGCTGTTTCGTAACCGGCGGCTCCCATACTATGAGCCCACGTGGGAATCGCTGAGTTCAATATATGTTCGTTTTTCCAGACTCGTATCGAAGAGGGGTGCCGTGATGTCATGAAAGACATCCGACTGGGAACACAAAGAGGTGAACCACAATAGGCGTTGTCAAAACGCATACCGTCAGCAGCGAGTTGATCCAGGTGGGGGGTTCTGACGAGTGGATCTCCGTAACAACCTAAGTGAAATTTACTATGCTGGTCGGAAAGAAGGATGAGGACATTAGGCCGATCTGAGGGATTTCTCATAGGTCGTCATTGTTGAGGCGTTTTGAGAAAAATAATTTCTGCTTCAGAAGACAAACAATTACGTCAGGGTTCCATTCGTATTTTTTTCTGAGATATTCGCTCTCATACTGCGATGCCTCGGTAAAACCACAGTTCTTTAATGCTTTGAGAGAGGGTATATTGGCTGTGTAGCAGCCAGCTAAAATAGCTATCAGATCCATTTGAGAGAAGGCGTAGTCAAGGATATGAGAGAGGGCCTCTGCCATGAGGCCTTTCTTTTGATGTTCTTGGGAGAGCCAGAATCCTAAAGTGGCTCGTCTTTTGTTCTCAAATTCTGGGAAGAAGCAGGATCCGATGATGTCCTTTCCTTTTTTGAGAGAAATCCCCCAGTAAAGGCTTTCTTTTTTATCATACCATTCTTTTATTTCCCGGAAGAATTTTTTTGTTTCAGAGAGGTTTTGGGGGGCTTCTTCCCAGAAGGGCGAATCGTAAATGGTTGAATGGTGTTGATGATATGAATACGCATCGCTGGGTCTTATCTTCCGCAAAACAAGTCGGTCCGTCTCTATTTCTGGAAAAGAAAGGAATGGTCTCTCAAAAGCGGATAAGGTATTCATATCAAAAGCGTCTGCTGGCTTCTGCTTATGCAATAGGGCTGCTGTCTCATATGGCCGGAACTAAGCGGTTTTCGTTGGTCTGCTAGAGCTCGAAGATCGATGAGATGAATTCCAAGTCTTCTGTACTGAGGGTTTTATTACTGGAAGCTAGGTTACAACGGACTTGGTTTTCATTGCGAAATCCTGGTATCACGCAGGCGACGTTTGCATGCTCCAGAACGAAACGCAAGGCGACGGCTGAGAGATCGATTGTTTGATCGCCGAAACGTTCTTTGAGCTGGGCCATTTGAGGCTTAAGCTTTTGCAGAGCACTGAAGGTGAATTTTGGATTTGTCCTTCGATGATCACCTGGCTCAAAAGTCGGTAGGCTATCAGGGCTAAATTTATCCAAAAGTAGACCTTGGTTTAATGGACTGAAAGCGACAAAGGAGAGTTCGTTATGAGCTAGTAATTCTGCGACTCGACTACCGGATTTGATGAAATGGTTATCCATGGCGTGTGCCCAGCTCTGCAAAACAGAAGGGCCAATGACAGGAACTGTTTTTTCGAAGTCTTCTTCGCTGTAAGCGGATTGTCCTTTGAGTCGGATTTTTCCTTCTGCGACAAGATCGTCCAATACATCCGCCGCAGGGAGAAGATATTCATCGTCTTCGCCAAAATCTCCGTGGTGGAGATAGTAGAGATCGATATAGTCTCTCTTTAGGTTGATGAGCGATTGCTCACATTGATGGCGAATGTGAGTGGGCTCATAGGCATGCGCTGCTGTCCCGGGGAAATGTCCTGTTTTACTGGCGATGATAAAGTCTTCAGATTTAAGCCCCAGCTTTTGAAAGGCTCTAGCCAGCATGCGTTCGGCCCTTCCATTTCCATAAACATCCGCATTATCGAAGTGGTTTACGTCTGCATCGATGGCCACTTTAATGGAGCGAACGATTTCGTCCTCATCGACATTGGCCCATCCATTTTCGACTCCATCGACCCAGTTGATGCCTCCCATAGTCCAGCAACCCAAACTAATTTCGGATACTTCAATATCGCTATCTCCAAGTCTTCGATAGTTCATTTGATTACAATCTACAGAGAGGCTGTGCTTTTGCCAGAAGAAATCGAAACCGACTGGGTTTTAATACTTTTGTGATAACTCTGAAGTTTATCACAAAAGTATAAAGCTGGAGGAGCTTAGCAGAAACGCATGGCGTAAAGATCGGCATCTTTGAGGATGAAGCGTAGTCGGATGGATTGGCCCGCAATAGCTGAGACATCGGAACCTTGCTCCCAAGAGACAGTCCTTTCTATTTCATCTCCAATGACGTCGTGGCATTGCCCCAAGCGATAACCGTCTAGAGGTTTTCCATCGATATCCTGTATCTCTACTTGTACACTCCCGGCAGCTGAGGTGGAGAAATTGAGCTGAAGTTTACTTCCTGTGAAGGTAAGGGGCTTTGTGATAACTTCACCACCACTGAGGGGTGCGTTGAGTGAGACAAATCCATCCTGGCGGATCGTATGACGACGGAGGATTGTTGCGTCATCTCTCCAGTAGTTTTCAATGACGTAAAAGGAAATTTCTGGAGGAGCTCCGGGTATTGAAGAAGGGGTTTCATGTAAGCCCCATGATTGGGAATTGTCACCATAGGCCCAGTTTCCTTCGAGTTGGGGTCCTGGACGGATAAAGGCTTCAGACCACCGATTGAAGGTGGTTCCATCTCGACTGCTCATAAACAAGCCATCTGTGAGCGCACTGCCGTAGCGAGGTTTAACGGCTGCTCGAATCTTTCGGTGCTCGAGTTCGGGTAACGCTTCGATAGATGGAGACCAGGGGTATTCGATGTAACGCATTGGGAAACCAAGAAAAATATGGGGAGCCCTATAGTAAGGGGTGACCTGGTTGGTGTAGAGTTGTTCGTCGGGTGAGTTGACCCAGTTTAGCGGTTTGTTCTCAGACCAATGGATAAAATCCTTTGAGGTAGCAGTGTCGATTCCTCTCTGTCCTCCTTCGAAATAGTTTCCTCCTCCATAGTTTCGAAAGTATATGCGATAGACTTCACTTTCCTCATCCCAGAAGGCGAGGTTTTGAGAATCGAAATGTGCGACCGAACCATCAAGGACGGGATCTTCCTGCATGAGTGACCAGTGAATCCCGTCGGGCGAACTCATCGCATAAAGACCGTTTTGGAAGGCAGACCTAGCCGCGCCCAATGCTTTGAATCGGGTGGGCGATCCTTCCGGTTCAGTTTGATCAATAAAGGGGGCAAAGCCGTGAACGCCTTTGAGTTTTTCTCCTGCTCCAACCCAAACGATATTGTTCTGTTTAGAGCCTTCGTGTTCGAAGAGTCCCAGGTTTGGTTTTTCCCAATGGATACCATCATCACTGGTAGCCAGGGCAACGGTTAGAAAGAAGTGATCGGGTTGGTTCTCCTTATTGTCTAAGACGCAGTGTCCGGTCCGGTAATACATCATATAGCGATCGCCGTCTTTGATGACGGTGAAATAGCCACACATATTTCCTTCCCAAGATTCATCGGTGACAAAGGCATCGTCACGTGGTGTGGGGTGATGAAGTCGCAGTGTTGCGCCCTCATCAAGGGATTCGAGAAGATGTTCATCTAGAAACAGCTCCAGTTTACTCTCAAGGGAATGTACGGTTGGGTTATTCATTATAAAAATCAGGATTTAAGGGTAAGGGCGTAAGCGATTGCATGATCGAGATGGATGCGAAGCATGTAAGCGCCTTCGGGAAGGTTATTTAATGTGTGGTTTTTCCAACGAATGGAATGGTGAAGGCTATCACCAGAAAGCACGATAGCTTCGTCTTGTGAGTAACCTCGTACCCGATAACCGGATGTATCGAGTAATTCGACTTGAATGGAACCTTCTGAGGCATCTGCATTCAGAGTGATTGTCTGGATCTTCGTCAGATCAATTGGTTTGAGTGTAATCTGCCCCCTATGTTCAAGAGGTTGTCGTAATGTTGGTTGATCGCTTAGTGGAAGCGGCCGGATGCCGGTGAATCGATCTTTGGGGATAGAGGCCATGCCGATACCCGTCAGCTTTCCGC
>JAESUN010000215.1 GCA_016763045.1 Opitutaceae bacterium
CCAGAGCAGACCTCCGCTCAGCCTCCAAAACAATAGCCTATCCACACATCCAATGCCCTCTCTCTTACTGTCGATTGAAGGTATCGTTCTATCCAAAGAACTCTCGGGAGACTCCTGGCTTCGTCTCATCGTCTTTTCTGCCCAGAATGGCAATGTACTCTGTTTAAAGAGGCTTTCGCAACGAAAGAGTCTCGATTCTTCCATAGATTTTTTTGACGAATTACAGCTAAACCTGGAAAGCCGCAACCAGGGACGTAGCTGGTTCATTAGTGAATATCATCATTTAAACAACTCCCAGGAAATCGGAAAAAATTACGACGCCCTCATTCATGCGTCTCGATTCACTAAAATTCTAGCTGGAAACACTCTTCATGAAGAAAGTCGCCGCCCCGTTTATCAGCTCTTCAAAAATGCCTTGAGTGCCTGGAGAACAGGAATTCGACCTGAGGTAACCCTCTTGAAAAGCATCTATATTTTAGCTCGTGATGAAGGTTATCCCGTTAAAGAAGACTGGTGCGAGAAACTTCCCACAAGAGATAGGGCGAGTTTACGTTCCATTTTATCCTCTCCGGTAGTTGAACAGAAAACAAGTGAACAAGAGGCCCACTCGCTACTATTGAGTCTAGAGCACTATCTCAATCACTATACAGATATACAGATGCCCACCTAAAAGATGAGTTCCGTGACTTCCGACATACAGTAATGCATATCGACATCCGAAAACGAACCCTCTCACTGAGTGTCGGTGAATTTGCTAATTTTTCAACAAGTCCAAACCCGCCTAGCAAATCGATTTATGCAAAATGGCGCACACACCTGGGACAGGTCTGGCACGATGAACTTCGTAAGCAAATAGAAAAAGGATCTATTCCAGCCCAGTTTGAAAGACCCATCAGCGGAGAAATCCAGCATAAAGGCTGGAAATTCATTCTTAATGGCCGCGTTGACCAGCTACTCGAACACAAAGATGGAACTCTCATTCGAGAAATAAAAACAGTCTCCTATTCTCTCCCGCTCTCGAATGAAGACTTAATCAAAAAACATCCTACTTATTTTCTTCAACTGACGGCTTACCAAATCCTATATTCGTTAAGCGCTGAAAAACCACGCAACCATATCCCTGCCGGTGAACTTCTTTTTGTCGAGGCCAGCTCTGGTTCCAGCCAAGCCGTTCCCAATGTAGAAGCAATCGAAGAAACTTTCTATCAGCAGGTAGAAATCATCCTAGAATATGTAGAGCAACGTCGACAAGGATTGGAACGTCTTCGCCAACTAACCTTCAGTCCTGCCTTTGCCTCTCCCCGCGAAGGACAGGAAGAGATCCATCAACACCTCGCCCAAGCAACTAATGCCAAATACATTTTTTTCGATGCCCCAACAGGCTATGGCAAGACCGGTTGCGTTCTACAATACGCTCTTAACCAATTGCGTTCGGGTAAGATAACAAGAATCATCTACCTCACCGGAAAATCAACAGGGCAACTGCAAGTCACCACTCAGCTACAGGAAATGCTGGGAACACCAGCGGGAGCTACTTGGTGGCAAATCCGTAACAAAAGAGAACATTGTATTAATTCTGCTTTTCAGTGCTTCACCCATACCTGCTCTTATCTGGACCAGATACAGACACGCTGGAGTGAGAGCGGTCTTCAGCGCTTCCACCTCTTCTCCGAACAACCCAAGGATATAGAGAGTCTCAAAGAGGCCGGACGACAAGAACATATCTGTCCCTATGAAATAACCCGCTCAGCCCTCCCGTTCATAGATATCTGGATCGCTGATTACAATTACCTCTTCGCTCCTAAGAATAAAGCCTTTCTCTCAGATCTCGTGGGCTTCGATCCTAGCCAAACGCTTCTGCTCATCGATGAAGCTCATAATCTCCCTTCCAGAGTTGCCTCTGGCTATTCATTTACTCTTTCGGATCAGGATTTCCATGAAGCTATGATTGATCTCCAGCGATGCAATGCCCCTCAGAAACTGCTCAGAAACTGGGAAGAACTGATTCTATTTGTCAGCACCAGCAAAAAAACTGAAGCAATTGGCCCTCTTCAAGAGGCAGAACTAGAGGATCATCTATCCCATCTCGCTCAAGAAATTGAAACGACCTCCATCGATCATTCCCAGCTGCAACCGGAAACATCTGACACTCTCTTTCAACTCCTCGAAATGGAGAAATTTCTTTCCGAAAAGAAGCTCTCTATGCTCATCTGGGGACCCTCAGATGGGGTTCTTCAAATCACTTGTTTAGACGCAGGGACCATCATCAAACAAACCCTCGAACCATTTCCGCAGACAGTTTTTATTTCTGCCACCCTCAATCCTCTCGATCATTTCAAACAACGCTGCGGCCTCCAAGGCATCTCAAACGAGGAGAGCATCCATCTAGAAGCAAGCACCCCTTGGAGAAACAATGCCTATACAGTCGCATGCGATCTAAGGGTGGACACTCGCTATAAAAAACGATCACAACATACTTATACAACTGCCTCTACGATAGCTTCCCTCTGCAATTCGTCGGACAAACCAATTGCCGCATTTTTTCCGTCCTATCACTACAGTCGCCAAGTCGCAAAAATCATCGATTCTGACTTCCCTTTTATCAGAGTCGCCAATCAACCCAAAACAAGCGACCTCAAGGAACAACAGAGCTTCATCGAAGAAGCCCTTCTCCTAAACGATGTCCTTTTTCTCATCCTAGGCAGTAGCTTCGCTGAAAGCATTGATATCCTGGGAGGACAGCTATCGGCCTCCATCATCATTGGGCCAGCCCTTCCAGAAGTGAATGCTATTCAAGAAGCTCGAATGCAATCACACCAAGCAAAAACTCGAAGTGAAGCCTTTCGCGAAGTCTATCAAATCCCTGGTTTACAGAAAATAAACCAAGCTTTGGGTCGACTCGTCCGGGCACCTGGGCAACGAACACAAGTTCTGTTACATTGCCAGCGATTTGCTGATCCTAGTTACCACTCTCTTCTCGCTCCAGAATATCAAACCGCTTCCCATATCACCAATGATTCCGAATTCTCTCAGTGGCTGGCCGACCCTTCCTCGCTCCTAACCTGATTTTGAATGAAACAAACCAAAATTCTTCTTGAGAGCTTTGATTGAAAACTCCAATACTAAAACCAGTGGCTCTACGAAAGACTATCTCAGCTGATTCAATCAGCAATGCAATCCAACAACTGGCCCAATCTATTGCCAGCCAACACAAAGGGACAGAAAACCTCCTTCTTCTGGGAATCGCCAACGGAGGACTCATCTTCAATGAACGTCTCTCTCAATCACTTTCAACGATTCTCTCTCGGCCTATTCCACATGGCAGCTTGGATGTCTCCTTCTACCGGGATGATCATGGCAGAAACCCCATCCCGAAAGAAGTAACCGGAACTCATATCCCTACAGACCTCGAAGCAGCAACAGTCATACTGGTCGACGACGTCCTTTTTTCTGGACGCACCATCAGAGCCGCTCTTGAAGAACTCTTTTCTCACGGGCGCCCCGAAAGCGTCGAACTAGCCATTCTCGTCGATCGTCAAAACTGCCGGCTTCCCTTTGCCGCTCGTTATATAGGATTCACAGAAGAGACAAAACCCACTGAAAAGGTTAATGTCTTCCTCGATGGAGAAAACCCCGACCTCGATATCATCAAAATCGAAGACCCTTCCCAAACGTAAAGCCCACCGAATTTTTCAAAACCTCATATGTCCTGGAATAGAAAAGATCTCATCACCATTGAGGAGCTCAGCAAAGACGAAATAGAGAAAATATTCGCCGTTGCCACGGCTTTCAAAAAAACCTTTGGACGCAGTGTCAAAAAAATCCCTGCTCTCAGAGGAAAAACAATCGTTAATCTCTTTCTTGAACCCAGCACCCGAACTCGCATGGGGTTCGAAGTAGCTGCCAAACGTCTCAGCGCAGATGTCATCTCTCTGGACATGAACAGTAGCAGTACCACAAAAGGAGAAACCCTTCGAGATACCGCTCAAAACGTCCAGGCGCTCAAAGCGGATATGATTATTATCCGACATTCAGCACCCGGATCTCCTCTTTATCTTTCCAAAATCCTCGATATTCCTGTAGTGAATGCAGGAGATGGCGCGCATGAACATCCCACTCAAGCATTACTCGACTGCTTTACCCTCCTCGAAAAACTGGGAAATCTGAAAGGCAAAAAAATAACCATTCTCGGCGACATTATTTTTAGTAGAGTCGCACGATCAAACATTTGGGCGATGACAAAACTTGGAGCCGAAGTTACTTTAGTCGGCCCTTCTACCCTCGTCCCTCACTGGTTCACGAACTTCGGCGTTAAAGTCTCCCACGACCTCCAAGCATCACTGGAAGATGCGGATGCAGTTATGTTGCTTCGCATACAACATGAGCGACAAACCTCCAGTCACTTCCCATCGATAGGAGAATATACCAATATGTTCGGCCTCAACAAAACCAGAGCCAGCTGGTTAAAACCCAATGCCATCATCATGCATCCGGGTCCAATTAACAGAGGCGTCGAAATAGACTCAGACCTCGCTGATTCGGAACAATCTGTTATTCTGGATCAAGTTACCAATGGAATAGCGGTACGTATGGCTGTTCTTTATCTTTGTAGCGGAGGCTCTCCAGAAGCCGTCATCAAACATTCAAACTAAAAATCGATAAACGATACAATTTACCACTAATATGAGTGACATTCTTTGGATCCAGAACGGACGAATCATTGATCCTCTTTCAAACAGGGATGAATCAGGAGACCTCTATGCAATCGATGGGAGAATCGTCGATTCTCTTTCCCATAAACAGCAAGAAGAGGCCCACATCATCGATGCGAAACAAGCAGTCGTCTGTCCTGGTCTTGTAGATATCCATGTCCATTTCCGTGAACCCGGACAAACTCATAAAGAAACCATTGAAAGTGGATCCTGGTCCGCAGCAGCCGGAGGATTCACCTCTGTTGTCTGTATGCCAAATACAACACCGCCTGCAGATAATCCTGGAACGATCCAGCTCATTCAAAATGCCATTAAAAAAGCTGCCATAAGAGTGTATCCGTCTGGATGTATCACAATAGGTATGAAAGGCGAAAAACTGGCATCTACGGGCTCTATGAAAAAAGCAGGTGTTGTCTGTATCACAGACGACGGAATGTGCATCCAAAGTAACGAATTAATGCGCCGAGCCGTCGAATATGCCAATATGTTTGATATGCCCGTGATGGATCATTGCCAGGACGAGAGCCTTACAAAAGGATCCGTAATGAACGAAGGGGTTGTATCCACTAGACTCGGACTTAACGGATGGCCAGCCTCTGCGGAGGACATAATCGTCTCCCGCAATGTTATCCTATCGACGCATACTGGCGCTCATATTCATTTACAACACATCAGCTCAGCAACATCGGTCGACATCATTCGACGAGCCAAGCAACGTCAAATTAGGATCACAGCAGAAGCAACTCCCCATCATCTACACCTGACAGATGAATCGCTTGCGACCTATGATACCAATTTCAAAATGAACCCTCCTCTGCGAACCGAGGCTGATAGACAAGCGATCATCGAAGGTATTAAAGACGGCACCCTTGACTGTGTCGCCACCGACCATGCCCCTCATACCAATTACGAAAAAGATCAGGAATTCGACTATGCTCCTTTTGGTATCGTCGGCCTCGAAACATCTCTGCCCATCACTCTAGAAGTGCTTCATCGTGAAGCCGCTATGAGCTTGTCCGACACGATCTCTCTTTTAACCGATAAAGCAGCTGCAGTACTAAACCTCGAAGGTGGTAATATAAAAACAGGTGCAAGAGCGGATATCACTATCTTTGATCCTGATGAAACCCGGACCGTCGATCCTGATAAATTACTCAGCAAGTCAAAGAACTCACCATGGATAGGCTGTGAAATGAAAGGTCGCGTCAAATTAACTATCGTCGGCGGAAAGATTGTTTATGACGGCGAAAAAATCGTCTGTTAAAAAGGGTGCCTTTTTAGCAAGACTACCCACGACGCTGGGAACTCATCTCTGACCAGCGCTGAATCCGTTCGATTTCTTCAAGTTGTTGCTCTAAAAAAGTATCCAATTGATCTTCATTGAGGATTTCTTGAGCCTGATTAAAGATCTGTGTATTCAACACACCTCTTTCATTCAAATAAGTCTCAACCTCTTCCGGTGAAGACTGATTCAAGCTCCGTGGCCCTCCATTTGAAAGATCATTCGTGAAAACAAACGCCCCCTCTTGAGAGGCCATTATCGAAATAAGTTTTTCGGCAACTTCTTCGCCGAGAGGAGTTCCCGAATAGCTCAATTTCTGAGTTAAATTATCAACAGAACGTCTCTGTGGTAAGGTTTTCTCATATTGCTGATAAACAGCAAAATCCTCTTCGCCCAACAGGCTTCCCAAGCCTGCATCCAATTTTTCAATATTCTCCTGCACAACGCTTTTTTCTTCATCCGAGAAAATATCTGACCCGAATCGAGAACCTCTTTCGTAAAGCGTTCTCTCAGATAAAAGAGACATGAAC
>JAESUN010000216.1 GCA_016763045.1 Opitutaceae bacterium
ATCAGTCTAATATTGAGGGTTGAAGGAGGAAAGGAGTAGGGGGCCAGTCAGTTCTTCCTTTGATAGGAGTGAGGCGATTTCCTTTTGGTCACCCGTGAAGACGTTGCCTTTTGCCAGATGATAAAGTTTCTGGGCTCCTGTAAGGCCATTCTGAGCCAAACTCTCGAGGTCGCTTTCGCTCCACGGTTCGTCTGAAGAGAGTAGAAGGATATGATGGAAGCTATCTCCTGTGAGGATATATCCCTGTCTGCTACCGATTTGTATTCGTTCAGTTCTTACGGGACTTTTCGAAGGGTTGGTAAAGAGAACCGCGTTAAGAGTGCGAAGGGCCGTAAAGGTATCTCTCGGATTGCAGAGAGGATCGAGCAGTCCGTGGCTGATATCCATCGTTCGATCCATGTCGACGAGTGGATCGAAGAAGATGCGTGCGCCGGGTAATGCCGTGATGTGAAACAATGCTTCGGCTGCACGATCTAGGTTGACTTGATCGTTGAGAGAGGGGAGCTCGACTGTCAGATCTACTTTTTGAATCTTTTCAAAGGAAGACAGGATTGAAGTCAGTTGCGAGATGATCTCGGCTGGACTTTCTTCCGCGTGAATCCGGCAAAGTGCACGATCCAGAGAAATATCCGTTTGTTGCAGCTTTTGGTTGAGCTCCGACAGTTCATCCAGGGTGTATCCCACGCGTGTTCTGGGGTGTTGTTTCCCCTTAAATATTTCGCCGGGGATGACGGGAGCCAGAGATAATTCGAAGTGAAGATTTTGACTCAATTCAACCAATTCTTTGAGGGTCTTTTCCTCGGGAAAGAGAGAACCGGCTATTTGCCATTCGAGACAGGTTACTTTTGTTTGGGCCAGTGTTCCTCGCATCTTTTCCGATAGGTCGGTAGCCAGCGTGGTAACGGTCATCTCGACACCTTCATTCGATAGTACACTGAGGCGTTTACTTTGAAAGGGGTCATCCCAATCCGTAAGAGGCACTCTTACATGACGAGTTCCGCTTTCGAGGAGTAAGAGAAGGGGATAGTCGTTTCGTATCTTCGGGCGTACCAAATTGGGAAACCCGATAGGGATTTCTACGGTAGAGGATAAAGGCTGTCGTAAAGAGATCCCGAGTGGTGATGACGCTTGTCCGGCGCTGAGTGGGGTAAGTAATTTTTTGAAAGGCGGTGGACACCATTGTTCTGCCTGATTGAGGCCGGATGTCCAGATGAAATGCACGTCCGTTCTATCCGCCAAGACTCGTATGAGGTAGATTCCCAGTTTGTCGCGATCATCCCGTCCTCGTTCTGGGGGAGGCGGAGCCTGGAAAAGATAGCCAAAACCGGGGCGAGTAAAGGCCGGAGAGGCAAATTGAAAGTAACGAGCCCCTTCAATTCTGTCCAGAAAAGCAAAGTGAACATGAGCTCCGCCAATCAGCTCTATGCGATATTTTTTCACTAACTCAAGCAGAGTGGAACGAGCGGGTTCACTGATGACATCGTAATGTCCCAATGCTTCGTCGTTTCGATCTCCGAGATAAAGAGGGAGATGAAGAAAGAGAAAAATCCGTTTCCCGTTAGCTTTTTCGAGTTCTTGCTCCAGCCAGGCTTGTTGTGCTTTTTCATCTTCGCTGCCTGTATTTAAAATCTGGGAGTTGATGATGATCAGGTGGCACTCCGGTTTTTCAATGGCATACCAGGATCGGCCGCATTGTTGGTGAAACCATTCCAGAGATTCTTTTTCAACCGGGTGGGTCGGCATGGTCAGATCCGGTTTATCTCCCACATCATGATTCCCGGCGACAAAATGCACCTTGCTGTTGCAGGCCTGCATTTGGGCCAGGGCAGCCTGAAATGATTCGCGGAATTCTTCCACTCCTGGATATTCCTGAACGACATCGCCCATGTGCAGAACAAATTCCGGTTTTAGGTCTGCTACGAGTTCCCAGACCATTTCTGCCCGGCCTTTCTGTTTGGCCCGGGAGGGAAATTCTTTTGATCCTTTGGATTTTGCTTCGGTAAAGTGGGAGTCCGCTACCAGCGCAAATTCCAGCAAAGCGGGTTCGTGTAAGCTGCGATCAAATAATTCGAGGCTCACGTTCCTGAATTATTGGGGTAAACGGGGAGAGTTCGTATCATGCAAAGGAGAAGGACCAGGGCTTAGCCTTCGTCGAATTTTCGCTTAAAGAGATCTTCGAGATCCTTAATCATTTCTTCAGCGTCGGGGCCCTCGACAATCGCTTTGATGGAAGAACCACGTCCAGCCGCGAGCATCATTAGCCCCATAATGCTTTTGCCATTCACTTCTTCACCGTCTTTTTCAAAATTTATCTCAGCGGTGTATTTATTGGTCACCCTTACAATCATAGCCGCAGGACGGGCGTGAATGCCTGTCTTGTTCTGGACCAAGAGTTCTGTTTCTCTCTTGCTTCCAGTGGGTGAGGTTTCGCTGGTTTCCATTACGTGAGGTGACAAATATTCCCCATTGCCCGAATCAGAATGATTCTTTGCAATAGGAAAGAACGTCTGTTTTCTTGTTTTCGTAAACTGCTTGCAATCTAAAAAAGAAAGACGGTTTTCTAACCCTATTCCATAAAATGCCACAATTTGCGATTTTGGTTCCGGCTCGATTAGACTCGACGCGCTTTCCTGAGAAACTCCTCCATCTTATCCGTGGGAAACCTCTCATTCTGTGGGTAGCCGAGCGAATCGCTTCTGAGGTGCCAGAGATTCCCCTTTGGTTTGCGGTGGATGGTGAAAAACTTCGTCGGTTATTGGAAGCAAATGGATATAGGGCAGTGATGACTGATCCCGCCCATCAGAGTGGCACGGATCGACTGGCAGAGGCGAATGAAACGGTCGGTGCAGAGTATGTGATCAATGTCCAGGGAGATGAGCCCTTGGTCTCTGCTCGCCAGATTCGCACTTTAGCGGAGTTGGTTCAGGGCGAATGCCCTATGGGGACATTGGGTATGCGTTTTAAACGGGCTGAAGATTTTCTGAATCCGAATCAGGTGAAGGTCGTGACCGATTCATCCAATCGTGCGCTTTTTTTCTCCCGTTCGCCGATCCCTTATCCCCGGGATGAGGGAGCTTCCATAGGAGAAGTCTGGTTGGCTCAAAATAAGGTTTATAGGCATTTGGGGCTTTATTCCTATAGAGGAGATTTCCTGAAAACGTTCAGTGAAATGCCTGTAGGACGTCTTGAGCAAATTGAAAAACTGGAGCAACTCAGGGTGATGGAAGCCGGTTACGAAATTGCTGTTGGATATACGGAAGAGGCGTCAATCGGGATTGATATACCGGCTGATGTCGCGGAGTTCGAAGCGCACTTGTCGGAATCAGAATAGTCTAATCTGAGGATTAGATTTTTCCCTTAGCTCGGGAATCGACCTGATTGTAGAAATCGTTGAAGAGAGGATCCGCATCGTTGGGGCCTGGCGCGGCCTCTGGATGATACTGCACAGAGAAGATGGGGAGATCCTTGTGGCGTAAGCCTTCGACGGTATTGTCGTTGAGATTAATTTCGGTTACAACTGCGCCACATTTCTCTATTTGTTTGGGGTCTGAGGCAAATCCGTGATTCTGGGATGTGATAGAAACACGTCCCGTTTCAATATTCTTGACGGGTTGATTGCCTCCGCGATGGCCAAACTTCAGCTTAAATGTTCCTGCGCCGAGAGCATGAGTGATGACTTGGTGTCCTAGGCAGATTCCGAAGGTCGGGAAATCAGGCATCAGGTCCTTGACTGTATCATGGACATAGTCGAGAGCTGCCGGGTCGCCGGGGCCATTGGAAAGAAAGAGGCCATCCGGTGCAAATTCACGGATTTCGGCGGGGGACGCGGTCGCGGGAAAAACACGCACCTCGAAACCATGGCGGACCAGCTTGCGGAAGATATTGTACTTTGCACCCAGATCGAAGGCTGCTAACCGATAAATTTTTTCGGGACGGGCTTTTTCAAATAGAGTGGTACCGACAGGAGAATAAGGGAGATTGGACGGGTCTTCGGCATTCCAGGTATAGGCTTCTTTGCAAGTGACTTCTTTCACGTAGTCAGCCCCTACGATGCCTACCCATTCCCGGGCTCGTTTGATAGCTTCTTCATCACTGATGTCTTCGGTGCTCAGGCAGGCCTTCATTGCGCCACTGACCCGAAGTTTTTTAGTGAGAGTCCGGGTATCGATTCTCTGCAATCCGGGGATACCATGTTGGGTTAGATATTCCTCTAGAGAGGTTTGGCTGCGCCATGAACTACTAACCGGGCTGAGCTCATGCACGATGAATCCAGAAACTTTGGGAGAATCCGATTCTTCGTCGCTTTCATTCACGCCGTAGTTACCGATCATAGGCGCGGTCATGCATACAATCTGACGAAAGTAGGAGGGATCAGTGAGAACTTCCTGATATCCGGTCATACTGGTATTGAAAACAGCTTCGCCGGAGATGGTGGCGGCGCCACCAAAACCGATACCACGGAAGATGCTTCCATCCTCCAATGCTAGAACTCCAGATCGTTTTTGGCTCATTGGGGCTCGAAGCAATAGAGTTTATGGAGCACTGCCAACTGAAATTTAAAACTTACTTAATTTTCCTGAGAATTTGACAGATTTCGGATCTGGGCAATAGTTTCCTATTTTACATTATGCCATATACTGAAGATCGCGAAGCCTGGACGAAAGGGCAGGGCCTATGGGAGCATATCCCGGTCGAAACCTGGAATGATTGGGGCTGGCAACTGAAAAACCGGCTGACAAAGGTTGAGCAGCTGGAGCAGTTTATGACGCTGACTCCAGAGGAAAAGCAGGGCTGCTATTTTGCCAATTCGAAGCTCGCCTTGGCCATCACTCCCTACTTTTTCAATCTGATTGATCGAAATGACCCCAATTGTCCGATCCGACGGCAGGTTATCCCCCGAGGGGAAGAGATGACGATTGCACCGGAAGAACTCTTGGATCCAGTGGGGGAGGATGAGCATATGAAAGTCCCTGGGTTGGTTCATCGTTATCCAGACCGGGTTTTGTTTTTGGTGACGGATAGGTGTGCTGCGTATTGTCGATATTGTACCCGCAGCCGATTGGTCAGTAATGCACAGGACTATAATTTTCATCCGGAGTATGAGCAGGGCCTACGTTATATCGAAAGTCATCCAGAAGTGCGCGATGTTCTTTTGAGCGGTGGAGACCCTTTATTACTGGCGGATCGCAAGCTGGATCATTTGTTGGGTCGGTTACGTGCGATCAAGCATGTGGAGTTTATTCGTATAGGCTCCCGAATTCCCGTTTTTCTACCTCAACGGATTACTCCGGAGTTATGTACCATTCTCAAAAAACATGGTCCCATCTGGATGAGTATTCATGTGAATCATCCTAAAGAGTGTACCCAGGAGCTGAAGGATGCCTGTGATCGTCTTTCCTATGCCGGAGTGCCTCTGGGCAATCAGTCTGTTTTGCTCAAAGGAGTGAATGATGATGCCGATGTGATGAAGGCCTTGGTTCACCGACTTCTTCGAATGAGAGTCCGTCCTTACTATCTCTATCAGTGCGATTTGATCACTGGCAGTGCTCATCTTCGAACGAGTGTGCAAAAAGGGATCGATATCATTCGGTCCTTACGTGGGCATACCACGGGCTATGGAATTCCGCAGTTTGTTATCGATGCACCCGGAGGTGGTGGGAAAATTCCTATCAATCCCGATTACGTAGAGAAAGTGGATGAGGATGAGATTGTTCTGCGCAACTACGAAGGAGAGCGTTTCACCTATCCGCTGAAACCGGGAAAAGGTGCTCCGGTTTCAGAACCTTATACATACGAAACCTAACGGCTATACCATGAAGAACCTTATTCGCTATAGTTTGCTTGTCTGCGCCCCACTGTTCCTGGCATTTGGATGCAGCACAACTTCAACCATCAACAGCGTAGCCAAGGATGGCGAAGATTTTTCTGAATACTCGACCTATGCCTTCACGAATAAAGATAGAGCGAGAACCGTTCCGGGCGTGAATCCCGCAGAACTCATGTGGATTCCTCCGATTGTGAAAGAGGAGCTTAGTCGTTTGGGTTATCGGGAAGTACCTGTGGAGCAAGCAGACATGCTGGTATCCATCGAAACAGAAATTACCGGCGGACGTGAAAAGGGCGGATTTTCCATCGGTTTCGGAACGGGAAGCTACAGTCGCTCAGGTGGAAGCAGTGTTGGAGTAAGCACCGGACCAATGGGTGCAGGCTATATCGAACAAAGCACGCTCTCCATTCGGGTCACAGAACCGGGAACTGAAGAGCTTCTTTGGGTGGGTTGGATCGATAAGTTGGAAAACAATAAATTAGATCAGGCCGAATTCACCAACAGAGTTCAGCAAATCA
>JAESUN010000031.1 GCA_016763045.1 Opitutaceae bacterium
AAAGTGGCACTCACGAAGAACTCCTTCAACAAAAAGGGCATTACTTCAATCTCTATACACAACAGTTCCGCAACGAACGAACCACCCAAATACTCTCTGATGATCAGGCAATTTAATTGCCATATACCAATCATACATTGCACTTCAACGAAGAGAAAGAAGCCCAACGCAAGATAGCTATTATCTTTCTTCGACATGTTTCATATTACATAATCCTACCCTGCTTCGATGTAACGAAGGCCTATAAAACATATATTCATACCTATGAAAAAAATTATCTTCTTAAGCCTGTTTCTTGGCCTGATCTTCAACAGCATCTCCGCCCAATCCCAAAAGCAAGTGCTCACCGAATTAGACGCCTACCTTACTCGAACTTCGAACTACATGGGTAACTGCCCCTACGCCGTTATTGTCTCCAAAAACGGAGAAATCATTCATGAGAATTACTATGACGGAGGTGGTGCGATAACCCCCATTAATCAGGACTCAAGATGGCAGTTATTTTCCATTTCCAAGAGCTTTATTTCTGCATTGATGCTCAATCTAGTTCAAGAGGGAATCATCAGTCTCGATGATCCGATACGAAACTATTTACCCGCATTTGAAAGCAAAGGGAAGGGAGGTTTTGATCGGCGCGATGTGACTATTCGTCATCTAGCCTCTCATACCTCAGGAACCACGTATAATCGCGATGAAACACCCTCTGGATTTCCTGAAGATCTGAGCAAAATAGAAATCGCAACAGAGCCTGGAGGTCCGTTTTTATACTCGTCACTTGGCACCTATCTCTTAGAGCTCACACTTGAAGCAGCCACGGGTAAAGATCTCGATGAGTTACTACAGGAACGTGTTATTAGGCCACTTGGCCTAACCTCAACTGGATATGTCTATGACGAGGAACACCTAGATGGCCGTATTTTGCCTATGAAGCCGGATATTTACTCATTCTCGAAGAAGGGCCTCAGGGTCGGCACTGGTCTCTTTACCACAGCTCGGGATCTCAATGCCTTTGGTAACTTTTGGATAAATCCGGAAAAACTTTTCTCTAAGGAACTGCGAACTGAAGCATGGAAGCTTCATGGAACGAGCATTTTCGAAGGAGGACACTATGGACTTCTTTGGTGGCTCTTTACAGACCACGGAGGATACGTCATGTCGGGATATCAGTATAAAGTAAACGCGGTGATTCCAGAGAAAAATGTCGTTGTCACCGTAATACGGTATCCACAAAATGATGCCTACTTTGAAAAATCCGCCGACAAGCATGCATTTGTCAGTTTCGGAAATCGTCTGTAGTGATCTGGGGAAAATGATAGCCAAACTTTTTGTGTTGAGATACGTCAGGTCGAACCCTACCATTCCGAAATGGGCTGTTGGTTAATGTAATGTTAGACAAGAAGAGATAAGCATGACGCAGCCACTCTGGGAAACAACCTACGCAGATCTCGAAGCCAAGAGTTTTGGTGAAGCGAGTCGTGAGATACTGGACCTGATTCCCGAACTTCCGCACAGGGCCAAAGTGCTAGACCTCGGATGCGGCGACGGTCGAAACGCCATCCCGCTGGCGCGGGCTGGCTACAACGTCACAGCGCTCGACATTTCTGAAGCTGGCATTCGTAAACTGAACATCCTCGCGAAACGCGAGGGCCTCGCGATCGACACCGGGGTTACTGATATGACCACCTGCGACTTCCCGGAAGAGTACGACCTAATCATCTCCCATGGTTGCCTTCACTTAGTCGAACGCAACCAGTGGGACAGAATGATTGCTCAGTTCAAGACTCACACAACTCCGTCGGGTTTCAATGTGCTAACTGTCTTCACTGACACTATCCCGATCCCCCATGACCTGGCTCCGCTCTGCATCGGGTTGTTTCACGAAGGGGAGCTCTACGAGAGATACTCAGGATGGGAGACCATCCTGAGGAAGAGCTACACTTTCCAGGATGAACATGCCGGAGGAATCCAGCATACCCATGCAGCAAACAAACTTGTGGTGAAGAATTGTCGAACAAGATGATTGAGACGATTTGAACCAGTCGTTTCAGACAACGCGGACAAGCCGTGTGTTTTGAGATAGTCAGAAGGGGTGAAAAGAAGCAAAGCCTCATTGCTTTAACACTACTGCCATAACTGTCCGAACCTTCGTCACAAAAACGGAAAGTGTTACTGGCCAAAACGATAAGAGTTTACTGGAAAGTGGCTACACACAAATCCCCAGTCAGACTCCAAATTCTATGATACTGGCGATTTTCCTCCGAATATCCTAAAAGATTAGGGGCTGCTCAGGAGGATTTTTTAGTTCGCCGAACACACCCACCGTTCATGCCTTCAGGTATCAATAAATTTTGGCTTTCGTCCCGCGATTTCGCCGATTCAGGATAAAGAAAGCGACCAACTAAATGTGTTTCCAGAGAAAAGCCAATGATTCTCGCTTCGTCTGCTTGAATCACTTGAATCACTTGAATCGAAACAGGCTCCTGACTTATCAATGCTCCGTGCGCCATATGGCCAAGGCTCTGATCTTTTTCTGGGTATCCTATGAACCTCAGTTCTTTGCCAATCTTTACAGGTGCTAATTCTCCATTATCAAAACCAATGAAATGTAAACCTAAGCCAGCAAGATTTTCCGCATCTTCTTCAGTTAGTGGAATAACTGCTAGGTCGTCTGGATCATCTTTTCGTGAATTAGATGGCGGAATAATTGTGGCTAATACTTAAACTGCAAACGTCTCCATTGGCCCTTCAGGTCGATTTCCAAATCTTTCCTATTGACATTCTAAATGAGAGCAACCTTCCTCTCCTTTAGAAAGTCTAAAGGAGAAGTGATCATGAAAAAAGAAAAGGTGGAATTATTACAAGGCACTCTCGACATGTTGATTCTGAAAGCGTTGCAACTCGAACCGATGCACGGATTCGGACTATCGCTGCGTCTCAAGCAAATGTCGGCTGAAGTATTTCAAGTGGAGATGGGTTCGCTCTATCCTGCATTGTGCCGTCTTGAGAAACAGGGATTGATCAAAGGATCATGGGGAATCTCTGACAGTAACCGAAGGGCATGCTATTATGCTATGACAGCTTCCGGAAGGCGGCAACTTGAGAAGAAGAAGACTCAGTGGGAGCTCCTATCGAGTACGATCAATACTATACTCAAAACAACCTAAGTAGTTGGAAGGAATAGCTGGTAACAAGAAGGCTGTAGCACCAATCGCCCTCATTCTCATCAATCCTGATCCGTAACCACTCTAGGAATCTTACTCGATGCGCTGGTTTTCCCAAATTGTCTTTAAACTGAAGGCGCTTCTTTTCAATACGAAATTGGAAACTCGATTGTCCGAGGAAATTCGCACGCATATCGAAATGGCGACTGAGTTGAAAGTAGCTGAAGGCATGTCGCCCAAGGAAGCGCACTATGCCGCGTTGAGAGAGTTCGGTGGTGTAGAGCAGATTAAGGAGCGGACACGGGACGAGTGGGGAGTCCTGTGGTTCGAGCAATTCTGCCAAGATATATCTTACGCAGTTAGAGTGCTGTGGAAATCGCCGGCCTTCACCATCACTGCTGTTTTGACGCTGGCCCTAGGCATCGGCGTTAACTCGGCGCTATTTGGCCTATATAATATGGTCGCGTTGCAGCCACTGCCGGTGAAGGATCCTAATAGCCTCGTTCGCATTGCTGGGCTCACCAACGAGGGCAAATCCGTCGGGCGCTTCTCCTATACTGAATACCTCGATTACCGCGCGAGCAGCCGCACATTGGAAGGCCTCCTTGCGTTTTCCGATTCGATTGTGCCGTTAAAGCCTTTGGGTGAAGCGGAACCTGATTCTGGCTTCTATGGACGTCTGCCCGGTGCGGTACCCGTCGAGTTCGTTTCGGACAATTACTTTAGTGTGCTTGGAGGGGCGACGAAGCTTGGACGCGGTTTTTTGCCAGAAGACTTCACACTGGGCGCGGCGCCAGTCATCGTGTTGAGTGACCAGTTTTGGCAGCATCGTTTTCTCAGTGATCCAAATGCGCTCGGCACCACGCTCATGTTCGAGCGCCAGGTGGATAAAAAAGGGGGAGTGATCAAAGGCCGGTTGGTGACAGTAGTCGGCGTTGCGGCGCCAGAGTTCTTGGGGCAGAACAGGATGGCTCCTGCGGGCTGGTTGCCGCTAACGGCGCGGAGTAGTGAGCCCGCTGACTATGGTCCTGGTGGTGCTGAGATGTGTCATTTTGTCGGGCGGATCAAGGCTGGGATTACCGAAGCCCAGGTGAAGGCTGAGCTCGATGTGATCGCATCGAGGCGGGCAATCGAGTTTCCATCAAAAACGACCAAGACATCAGTGCGATTAAAGCGCGTCCTGAGATGGCTGAATATCCCTCCTACTCCTGAAAATCTAGCCAGGTTGTCGCCGTTTATCCTTGGCTTTGGAATGGTACTCCTCATCGCCTGTACCAACGTAGCGAACCTCTTACTAGCGCGTGGTGCCTCCCGGCAGGCAGAGATAGGGGTTCGGTTGACGCTCGGCGCCAGCCGCGGGCGGATCATCCGGCA
>JAESUN010000217.1 GCA_016763045.1 Opitutaceae bacterium
CGAACTGTCAAACTGACTGTAATTAAAGGTAAGGTCCATACTCAGACTATCGGAAAGCTGATCTTCATACAGAAGGCCAATACCAAAATTCTTCAGATCCGTATCGGTATCTTCCGTTCTCTTTTCGTCTTTAAGCAAAGGGTTCGAGGCACTTGTCGGCAAATCGTCATCATCAACCTCAAACAATTCCGTATCTTCGCGTTCCGTCCGATCGGTTCTAACGTAAAAGCCCTCCAGCCGCAGCCTACCTTCATCGCCAATCTGGAAGGACACATCTGTGTTGAAGGCAATATCAAGGTTTTTACGCTGGTCAAGCTCCGTTGAATATTCCGATGCTTTCGATTTACTTATGTCATCTGGACTAAAGATTTCCAGACCATTAACAAGGCCTGTCTCATGTTTTGCCAGAATGACTTCTTCAACCAATTTTTTGGCATTATAACGCGACTGCACATTTAATGACATAGAATAGGATACCCGGTCATTCTCTGATCGGCCAGAATAGGTAACTGCCCCTGAACCACGGAGCTTTTTATCGTTGGCATAATATATAGCACCCGCGCGGATTGAGCCGCCTTCAGGTAAATTCGCGCCATCCTTCAGAATAATATTGATGGTCCCGCCAACGCCCTGACTGTCAATATCAGCTCCGGGGCTACGAATGACCTCAATACGGTCAATAATTTCTGCTGGAATCCGGTCAACAAAAACGGTCCGGTCATTACCTGCGCCCGGCAATGGCCGACCATTCACCAAAATCTGTGTAAAACCATCGGCCATCCCCCGCATCTGTGGCGAATCATATTCGCCAATATCACTGGTAAAAGCAACCCCGGGTACCCGTTTCAACATATCACCTGCGGAAAGCGGCTCAAATTTCTGGAAAAATTCCGTGTCATAAACCAGTTCTGGAGAAACAGATGCGGTCCTGTTGCGGGTCACCACCGCGCCAGTGACGACCACTTCGTCCATTTCGAAATCTGATTTATTGCGGTCTTCTTTTTCCGCAACTTGGTTTTGATCCGCCGCCTGGCCTCCAGCCCATGCGTGAGGCGCTGCCATCAAGGCAAATGGCACACACGATACCATCAAAGCGGATTTTAATGTTCTGATATATAAAAATTTCTTCATTACTTCCTCCCGGGTTATACACTTCTATAATTAGATAAGCTCACTTAATCCATATTTCTTGTTTTAATGCTATTGACGAATTGAGCCAGCGACACTATCTTAAGAATAAATATTCTATTTATCAACAAAAATAGAATATTATTTCTAAAATAACAAATAAAAGCCGGATTTCCGTGGCTTTTCATATGGAGCAATAAATGATTAAATTACCCCTAAAGCCGTTTTATCTGTTGTTGATGACACTATTATTACAATCATGTGACCATATTGCTATTCAACAGAGTAATGAACAAAACACCCCGGAAATCAAGGCTATTGCTGAAACAGACCCCTCCGTTGGCAATAACAGCAACAGTGCAATAATCTGGATAAACCCGTTGGATTCGTCAAAAAGCCTGATTTTAACTTCTGACGAGACCATTGGAATTGATATTCTAAACCTAACCGGCACCAGAATTGGTGCTCTACATACCGGGCAAATTGAAGCTCTGGCCCTAAAAGAGGGTTTTCCCCTCTCTGGGCAGAACGTCTCCCTTATTACAGCCCTCGACACACAAACCAACAGTGTACAATTCTACACCCTTGATCCACAGGCTGTTTCTTTAAACGAAATAACGGGAAGCAGAATAACAGCGTCTTTCCCAACCAAGGGAATTTGTCTCTATCAAAGCCCACTGGATAAAAACCACTATGTCTTTATTGTCGGTGAAGACGGACATATGGAACAATGGGTCATATATGACAATGGCGCGGGCAAAGTAGATAGCCGAAAGATACGCCCCCTTAAACTTGGTTCCGAAATAGGTTTTTGTGTCGCAGACAATAGAGCCGGTCTGCTTTATGTTTCAGAAGAAGCCAACGGTATCTGGGCAATTCCAGCTGACCCGGAAACGGATTCAACACCAAGCATTGTCGATATCGTAAAGTTTGGAAATATTACTGAAGAAGTCGCAGGACTAACCCTCTATCAGGATAATGAAGGACATAATTATCTAATCGCTTCCAACGCTTCCGCCAATAGTTATAACGTTTATGATATCAACAAAGATCATAATTACCTTGGGTCTTTCACCGTGCCAAACGTTGAAGAAACGGCGGGTCTTTATGCGACATCCCAACCATTAAACACAAAATTCCCAGATGGCGCCGTGATAATTTCGGATGATGATAATGGCGACCAATCTCTAAACTATAAAATATTGTCATGGAAAGATATTGCACAAAGCCTAAACCTCCCCGCCGGCACCAAAGAAGAAACATTGCCCGGCTCCAGTATAAAAACCGTAATGCCAACGCTTGAAACGACGCCAGTGGACAGCAGCGGAGATGCCGCAGATGACCCGGCCATTTGGGTTCACCCGGAAGATGCCAATCGGAGCGTTATCTTCGGCACAGACAAAAGAGCAGGCCTTTATGTCTATAATCTGGATGGCAAAGTCATACAATTCCTGCCCGATGGCAGGATCAACAATGTCGATATTCGTTATGGTTTCCCTTTGGGTAATGAAAAAATCGATATTGTCACGGCAAGCAACCGAACAAAAAAATCTATCTCCATATATAAAGTGGATAAAGAAACCGGTCATCTGAGCAATATAAGTGACGGTATTCAGGACAGCGGTTTGGCAGACCCCTATGGTTTTTGCATGTATCACAGCAAAAAAACCAACAAATATTATGCCTTTGTCAATGGAGACGAAGGCATCGTGCGGCAAATGGAACTGCACGGCAATGACAATGGGCGCATATCCTTGTCACTGGTCCGGGAGTTTAAGGTTGGGTCACAAACCGAAGGCTGCGTTGCAGACGATGACAATGCCACCTTTTATATCGGGGAAGAAGATGTCGCTCTGTGGAAATATAATGCAGAACCCGACGGTGGCGACAAACGTACCGCCGTCATTCATGGGACCGATCTCAAAAATCTAGAGGTCGATATTGAAGGGGTATCCCTCTATTACGGCGCAGGTGACAAAGGCTATATCATCATCTCAAGTCAGGGTAACAACAGCTATGCAATTTTCAGCAGAGAGGGCCGTAATGAATATTTGGGGTCTTACGCTGTTGTCGCCAACGGACCGCTTGGCATTGATGGGTCATCAGAAACTGATGGTCTGGATGTCATCAGTACGCCGCTTGGTGATAAATTCCCTTTCGGCCTATTCATTGCTCAGGATGGCCGCAACATTTCACCCGCAGAAAGGCAGAACTTCAAGCTGGTTCCCTGGGAGCATATCGCAGACCAGTTTGGGCTGGATAAATATACTGGCTGGGACCCTCGCAACTAGATTTTCTTTTTTGGAGTATGATCGTGAAATTAACATTTAAAACCATAACCGCACTTTTATGCAGTAGCTTTCTCTCAGCCTGCGCCCCGAACAGTCAACAGTTAGCTGCCCTCCCGGCCGTTCAAGAGAACAAAGCCAGAAATGTCATTTTGTTTATCGGAGATGGGATGGGGGTCAGCACAGTCACGGCCGTCCGGATTCTGGATGGCCAATTAAAAGGTGGTTACGGCGAGGAAAATATTCTGGCTTGGGAGAAATTCCCCCATGTTGCCTTGTCAAAAACCTATAACACCAATCAACAGGTGCCGGATTCCGCGGGGACGGCCACAGCCTTTATGACCGGTGTAAAAACTAAAGCCGGTTTTATCAATGTCAGGGAGGAAGCCATCCGGGGGACTGTGCATCCTCTATCGGGAACCATCTAACAAGCGCCCTTGAACGCGCAGAGGACATGGGCCTGTCCACTGGTGTCGTGACCACAGCCCGCCTGACCCATGCAACGCCAGCCACCACCTATGCCCATACCCCCGAAAGAGATTGGGAAGCAGACAGCAATCTGCCGGAAGACGCGCCGAAACGAGGATGTCGTGACATTGCCCGGCAGTTAATTGAATTCTCCCACGGTGATGGTCTTGAAGTCGCCCTTGGCGGCGGACGGCGCAATTTCTTCCCTGAAAATACACCCGACCCGGAAGGTGACGGCAAAACAGGGTTGCGAAAAGATGGCCGGGACCTGACCAGAGAATGGCTCCACAAATATGGTAATGCCGCCTATGTCTGGAATGAACAGCAATTCAAAAATATTGATGTCCGTAAAACCGATCATCTGTTAGGGCTATTTGAGCATGGTCATATGGAATTTGACAGTGATCGCCTGACCGATGTTGCTGGGGAACCCGCTCTCGCGGACATGACTGAAACAGCAATCCGCATACTGCAAAAGAATAAGAACGGATATTTTTTGATGGTCGAAGCAGGCCGAATAGATCATGGTCATCATAAAGGCATAGCCTATAAAGCACTTCATGACGGCATCGCCCTTAACAAGGCCGTTGAAAAAGCGGTATCCATGACGGACATAAGTGACACCCTGATTATTGTCACGGCAGATCATTCCCATACCTTTGTTATTGCTGGATACCCGACCAGAGGCAACCCCATACTGGGTAAAGTTATAACCAATGACGCCTTTGGCAATCCAAACCACACGCCCTTTCTGGCCCCCGACGGCAAACCCATGACAACCTTGGGCTATTATGTAACACCCGGTGCAAATCATGACGGTGAAAGGCAAGACATAACGACTGTCGATACGGAACATAAAGACTATGTCCAGCAGGCCGCCATCCCCGCCAAAAGTGGTCATCACGGCGGTGAGGATGTGGCAATCTATGCACAGGGTCCACATGCAGAGTCTATTCACGGCGTTATGGAACAAAATAAAATTTATGACGTCATCAAAAAAGCTTTGAAATTTAAATAATAAGCCACATGCTAAATAAACAACTTAAAAAAGGCGTCCGGGTTTCGGACGCCTTTTCAATTTTGACAACATTCTTCATCGGCTAAATATCGGCGACACGAACCCACTGACCATTTTCAGAGGATATGACACAGGCGTCGATCACCTGTTCAATCTTACAGGCCTGACGGAAATTCACGGGGGGTTTTACGCCCTTTTCCACGGCTTCCAAAAGCTTGTCCACTTCAATAATCTTCAGGTCATTGTAGCCAAGCCCATGCCCCGCTGCCGGACAAAAGTTGATAAAATCAGGATGACCGGGACCGATCAGAATAGTCTTGAACCCTGCCTCTCCTTCTTTTTCGTCTCCGTTATATACCTTCAATTCATTCATACGTTCCTGATCGAATATGATGGTGCCTTTTGATCCCACAATTTCAAATGCCAGCCCAAGTTTGCGCCCATGCGCCACCCTGCTGCTCTCAAATATTCCCATAGCACCATTTTCAAAACGCGCTAGACAATGAATATAATCTTCATTTTCTACGCGACGCATATCCCCGGTTAC
>JAESUN010000218.1 GCA_016763045.1 Opitutaceae bacterium
GTGTGATGTCGGCCTACAGCCTCGGGACTATCCATGGGGACAAGTTACTTCGTCAGAAGTAATCCGTATGCTGTACGCATCCTACCTAAATTGACCAGCCAAAAGTATGAAACGCCTAAATGAGCAGTCCCCCTAAGCCAGAAAACCGCCTTCCTCAGCCCACCCTCTTCAATTGACAGAGTGTGGTCAATTTGATGACATCCTAGATCTCAGAATGGAATGGGGAACGACAGACCTGTTCAATCACTTGTTGAACGAAAAAAGAAGAAATTATGATTCGTGAAGACATTATCACTCAAATGATCCAACAGATTGCCGCGTTGATCGCCCGCATTCTGAAACGGGACATATCCCAAGAATCAATGGAAGTGGAGTTGAATGGTCTAGCCGAAAAATGGATTGGCCTACCTGCCAGCTTGCTGCTGTCGCTCCCCCCAGAGGAAGCTTTCCGCCTACTCGAAGATTCAGATAGAATGGTCATCGAAAAGAGCTACTTCATGGGAGAGATGTTCAGGTTGAAAGGGATTAAATCCGAATCTCCTAGTGCGAAGAAATATTTTTTCTCGAAGGCGCTGTTTTTCTATGGCAAGTGCTCCGGTCAGGTCAGCGAAAAATTACAAGAATCTATAGATAAAACAATAGAAGAACTGAGAATCGATGGGAGTGAAGAACCATACAGTGAACCGGAGAACGAATTAATAGATTCACTACAATTACTAGATCCGCAGAAATTTGAATCCGTACCCACTTCAACGAAACGGCACAAGAAGCGGACTTCGACGATACTTTGGTATGCGATCGCTGCCTGCATCCTTGCGTTAAGCGTTTATTCGTTCTTCGACGAGAATGAAATCGAGATAACTGATCGTATTTCGGGATTCGAGGACGGTCTAGCCCAGGCAGAGTTTCAGATCGTGAATAACACAAACCAGGAACGATTGATCAGACTTCGACTTTCAGTTGAGCACAGTACAATAGAGGTCTTTAGTTCAGAACACATCTTTTTAGGATCAGTAGAAAGAGAGTATAACGTCGCACCACAATCTACACAGAAGATTATTGAAGAGTTCGAATACGCCATAAAATCACCAAGAGCCAACCAAACGATATCAATAGCAATATTGTCCAACAAATCGGTGGATACAACTCCGGTTAACGCTCCGCGCTAACCGGAGTCTATCACCTCGACGTTATGCAATCACCAGGGTTTTAAATTTGTGTAACCCAGTGAAAAAATTTAAGCCTATTTAGGATAACGGAGTCTTCAGCCTAAGTCCTTCGTTTTAACGCTTTTGATCACTCGGGATAATTGACCGTTTTGCGTTAGGAAAAACCTGACTAAAAAGAGTGCTAAGTAAAGAACTCGTGAGAAAACCTATCCATTCATTTGGCATCTGTTAGAAGTTTGTCAGGCTGTGGAGAAGACTGGACATAACACACGTTCCTCCATGAGAAGGAACGTGATTCAAAATTTAATCTATTCAGCTATGAAGCAGTATCGTTGTTCCAGTGCTCCAGATTCTTATCGTTCGACTATCCGTGGATCGTCCTTCCCTTTCAGAAGGAATAAACAGGGATATGAGTTGTCCAAAAACACGCGTTCCCACCGATCACTGATCCCGTCTAAAATCGACCAATCGACGCAAACAAACACTAAAGCTACGCCTAAAAAAAGAGGGCTTTTCTATTGGCTAAGTCAACCTAGTCCAGACCTCCGGAACCGTCCTCATCACTCCTCGATGACCTTCTGGCTTCCATAGGAGCGGCCTTGTATCTCCGGCAAAACGATCACGTCACGTGCTTGCGTTCTGGTAACGGCATCCTTCCTTGGAAGGATGTAAAATGAACCTTTTGTTTTGGGAGGGCTCAAATTGCTGCAGATTTGAGCTACAATCGTGTGCTTATCTCCGACAGAGCGATGCCATCGCCACCCTTGCATCCTGAGCAATTCGTCAACACCATGAAGTAACGTCTAACACCTTAATTTAATCTTTTTTGAGGGATTTCTCCTCAAACAACGTTTAAACCACCATGATCGAACGTAATCTGGATGCATCTCTTAAGCACCTTCGAGAAGAGGAACTCCCACATTCTATCTCGAGCCTAGAGGCAAATGTGTGGCGAAAAATACGCTTACAGAAAAACGGGCAAAGCGGCCTCGATTGGATCGGAAGCCTACTCCTTCGGAGTGGATTCATTATGTCCACCTTTGCCCTCACTATTCTTCTAGGTGTCTTTTTTGGTAGTTTCTCTTCCTCGGTCAGCGCCCAAAACAAAACCAGTAACGCCGCTCAAATACTTGGCTTTGATTCGTTGATGACCACTCCCTCCCTTACCTCTTTTACCAATCCATCAGCCTCGAAAAAGAAATGAAAAAAAGTAAAGCCATTGGATCTCTTCTCATTTTCATCCTTGGATTTGTTCTTCTTTCTGCCGCTACCTGTTTCTTTACGGTGCGCTTCATGAATGGATGTCTCCTGCCCTGCTGCGTGCCTGCTCAAGAAGAATCCTTTTTTACACGACTCAATCTAACCCCGGATGAAGAAAAAAACTTCCATGAGATCGTAAGGCGCACTGAAGCCCGTCGAGAATCCCTCGAAGGAGACTTTGAAAAAGCTAAAAATCGATTAGCACAAATACTGGTAAAAAATGAGCGATACTCGGAAGAAGTCACCAAAGCCGTTCATGCCATCCATCAAGTCCATGGGGACTTACAACAGCTCAGCATCGAACAATACTACGAAATGCTCACCTCTCTCCCCGAGGAGAAACGTGAGAACCTGAAGAATATCGCCTCTCAAGTCTTAAGCCAGCCTCAATAACACTGCCCGAATGGATCCTGATCTGGTATTTATTCAAGCATTACAGCACGGAAAAGACGAAGGGCTGAATGAGCTGATAGCACGCCATAAGGCCGCTGTCTTTCGGTTCACCCTACGCTACACTCAAAACGAAGCAGACGCCACAGACCTAACCGAAGAAACTTTTGTTAAAGTCTTCTTTAATGCCCATAAATTCCGAGCTAAAGCCCACGTAAAAACATGGATTTTCACCATCGCGGCCAATCTTTGCCGCGACCATTTCCGCAAGAAAAAGCGTCATCCACACATCTCTCTGGATTCAACTGAAGAATACGGACGCGAACAATCAATGGGAGAACGACTCCCTCATCAAGGAAAGACCTCTGCCCAACAAGCCGAGTTCAATGAGTTTACAAAAGCAGTTGAAAACGCTATCAATGAACTTCCGCATAAACTGAAAACACCTTTTATCTTATTTGCTCTCGAAGAACATTCTCATAAGGACTGCGCCATCATCCTCAACTGCAGCCCCAAGGCAGTTGAAACACGTATCTTTCGAGCCCGTAAACTACTGCGAGAAAAGTTAAGCCTTCACCTCTAGAAAATAGCTAAAAAAATCAACGAGAGAACTCTTCCTAAGAGAGGAGGAATTTTTGAGGGATTTCACCCTTTCATACGTTAAAGAAGTTATCTGCTAAATATGTTCTTCTCTCCCTCTCATCGAATCCGGTTTATTTTAATTGCCTTGGCCTTTCCATTCCTGGCCATGGTCAAATCAATAGGGGCCAGCCAGTTCCCAGGCCAGACAAACCTGGAGGGATATCTTCAATACGCACAGAGTCACAATCCCGAACTTCAAGCATTCGAACAGTGGTATCAAGCAGCCCTCCAAAAAATCCCACAAGCATCTGCACTCCCCGACCCCACGTTGCAGATAACACATTTTGTTGAATCTGTTCAAACCCGCTCCGGACCACAGGAAAACGCCTATCAACTAAAGCAATCCATTCCCTGGTTCGGATCCCTTCACAATCAAAAAGGGAGAGCTTCATCCGAAGCAGAAGCCCTTTGGTATGCCTACCAGAACAAGCAGTTACTCCTCGCCCAAGAAGTCGCTCTTATTTATTATGAATATGCTTATGTAGGTAAAGCCATCGAACTTACTCGAGAAAACCTCGAACTTCTTCATAAACTAGAACCCATCGTCACGCAAAAAGTAAGAGCAGGAGCTAACCTGAACTCTCTCTTGCGACTTCAGGTGGAGATAGGAAAAATAGAAGATACCTTTCTAA
>JAESUN010000219.1 GCA_016763045.1 Opitutaceae bacterium
GTTCCGAGAGTATCATAGGCGCCTGGAAAAGTGTTCGCCTGCGATGCACTTCTGCCTGTCATTGGCTACTTAATTGGCTTTTCTATAAAATGAAAATGTGACATCGTTGCTCATAGCTCAATTGTTTGTATTGCTTCATCACTTCGTCTCTTGGTCGGGAGAAATGTTCAATCATACATTCAATTGAGCGCTTCTCATGATTGCAAAGCATGACAATGCGACAAGAAGTCGAAATTGGAAAATTGCAGGAAATGTACTGGTCCCTTCCTGCCAATAACTAAATCAATCAGGTCTCGGCTTCGCCCCCGTCGCGGCGACCACTGCATCCTCGACCTTCTGGAATATAGGCAGTATATACCAGATGTTATTGCCTGGGAATGGGCGCAAGAGTTTGCGAACATCCCGATAGTTGGCCTTGCCCGTGGAGAACGCACTGACTGCCTCGACGACACCAAGGGCCATATCCACACTTGGCCCGGCCAACCCCTGAAACTCCGAGCGCGCCATAAATCTCGATACCGGCTCACCCGACACGGAGATTCGACCGCCTGACAGGGCAGACACCGCGTTGTACGGCTCCATAAGCCACCCGGCGAGGCCAGAGCGGTCCAGAGCGTCTTCCCACATCGCGGCACCCTCTTTTGGTTCGTATCCACCAAGGTGCGCCTTGGTGTTTGCGACCAGCCCACCAAGGATCATCGCTGTTGTTACCTGGGCCAGAACATCTGCATCTGCCCGCTGGATTCCAGACAGCAATATCCGGTGATGCGAGGAGAAGGCAAAGCTCTTGAATTGCAGGAGAAACTTGCCCCACTCACTGGAGAACGCCAGCGGTTTATCCTGACCCGGCGTGATCACCATCAGATCAAACTCCCGGTTCATGGCGTGACGGAAGGCGTCGAAAGCATCCTGATCAGTCCAGTTCTGCCCGCGAGGCAACCACAGCGTCCCGTTCTTATCGCCAAACTGATCGAGCTGTGCGGCGATGCGATCAGCCATATGCGGCTCGATACCGTTTTCGGCCAGAGTGCGAAGTTGCTTTTTAGTGGCCTTTCCAGCTCGTACAGCATCCGCAGCCTTGGACATCTTGGACGCCACCGCGGCGCCACCGACAGACTTCCACCCGATGTTCCAAGGGATCATGCCGCTGACGATCGAGAAGTGGCGGGCACCCTGCCCTAACACCCGTTCCATTTTTGTGCCGCCACCATAGGGATCAAACATCTCGGACATAGACATGGCCCGGGAATTCAACCACCACTCGGCCGCAGATCCGATCTCGGCCATGTCCTTTGCGGCCAGCCCCAGGCGTTTAGGATTTGTCAACGCCGTCGCCATCGCCCCAAAAGCCCCCTCGATGCCGCCGCGCCCAATGATACCGGCGACGTCAGGAATAGCGGAAAGCATCATGCCGCCCAGATAGCCCATGTATGACAGCGTTCTGAGGCCACGGTTGGCCTGTATCCAGCCATTCTTTGGGTTATCCGGAACGCCATACCTGTTGCGCAGACGGTCCCGCATCCCCTCTAAATCCCGGAGGCGTTCTGTACCCTCTTCCTGAATTCGAACCCGCTTCTTGGCAGAGGTCGCCTTACTCATCTGCTGGGCGATTTCTTCTGTGATGGCTTCCCGCGCCGTGGTCATTTCGGCGTCACCAAACGCCCTGGTGATTTCCATGTTCGGTATCATCTGCCGGAAATATTGCGACATGATCACTTCGGCATTCGATTCCAGCCAGGGCTCCAGTTTTACGTCATCCACATCGAGGACGCGTGCGCGCGTGGGCGAAGACAGAGCGGCTTCATAGCTGTGCTGGCCGGGTTTCAGACCCAGAAGGGAGCGAACGGTATCATTCACATGTTCTTCAATTTCCAAGTCAGTGGAGCCCGCATAGAATTCTTCCGCTGACTTGGCTTTTTGAGCCTTGCGCAACTCCGGGATGATCCGTTTCAATTCATCCTGTGCGCCTTTGATCTCTTCCCGCACCTTCGGGGCGATTTCGTCATTCAGATCGGCCAGTCTGGCTTTTGCATCTTCTAGACGATCGACAGCTTTCAGAACGCGCGCTTCTGCATTGCCCTGTTTCTCGCCTGCGGCCTTGCTGCTGCGCTTTGCCTCGCCCGCCTTGGCCTTTTGAGCAGACTGATTGCGAGCCTTCCCCGGAAGATCCTTGATGATCTGATCCACAGGCTTGGAAATGTCGATGCCCATCTCATCCAGGGATGCTGCAAACTCTTCTGCCGCTTCAAAACGGGCGATGTCCTGCCCGCTTTCACGGAGGGAATAAATCTTCTCACCATTCGCGGCGTTGCGCAAAGCCACATATAGGTCATCCACCGTAGATCCCTGACCGAGATAACCCAACTCTTCCAGAGCCTCGCGCATGTAATCGGCTTCCAGCCCATCCTTCCGCTGGATCGTGATTGTCTTCGTATCAAGTGCCGCGAGCAGCTCACCGGAACCATCGTCTTTGATCCCGCCCAGGCTGCGCACGGTCTGCAATATATCGGGGGGTTCCAGACCGGCCCGGCCCCGTGCGTCCCGAAGCATCTCTTTGAAGGCATCCAGTTCCTCGCCTTCCAGCACCCCGGCGCGCAGTTTGTCCGAACGACCTTTGAACGCTTTACGAAGAAATCTTGTAACGCGACCCACGGACTTTTCACGCCCAACTGCCGCCTTGGCCCGTTCACGCTTGTCTTTCGCCCTCCTTACGGCCTTGTTGAGCGATGTTTGAGCCCCCCGCGCCCGTTCGGTTGCCTGAAACTTTTGAGCTTCGAGATCATCCACTGTTCGATCAAAGGCAAGGCTCTCTTGCGCTTGCGCACGACGCTGGGAAAACTCTTCGCGCAAGAGAACAGCGATATCATTCTCGGTTCCATCGCCGAAGTGCTGGCGAATACGCTCTGTATTGTAGACCCGGCTGAAATAGGAATCGGCGTTCTTCACCTGTAGATCGGCGTCGAAGATACCCAGCTCAATCGCTTCATCTTTGATCTTGTCGAAGATGTTACTACGCAAGGCATCGGCGGCGCTTTGAACCTGGGGTATGGGATGCTTGTCGCCCCGGCGCATCGCCTTGCCGACTTCATCCATAAACTCTGGCGCTGTTAGTTTTTTCTGCTTGCCCAATAGGTTGTTGAACCGGGTTGTGATCGGCGCTGCAAGGGTGCCCAGCGTACCCACAGGCCCATCCTTTGCATACTCCGAAAACGACCGGCTCAGATACGACAAGGCGGACGCCAACTCGTTGCGCTCACGCACCTGAATGCGGGCTTCGACCGAGGGCACACCATTCCGAACGCTTTGCCCGTCTTCATTGATTTTGTACTGCAAAGGGGTTTCGACCAGACCCACCAGAGCGGAACGCACACTTCGCAGGGGGGAAAGCTGGGCGCGAAGGATGGGATCACTGCGAACCAAA
>JAESUN010000032.1 GCA_016763045.1 Opitutaceae bacterium
AATGGAGGTGGTGGGGATCGAACCTTCGGAGCCAAAACAGAAGGTGTTGCGAGTCAAAATGATAAGTGTTTACCAAAAAGTGGATACACACAAATACCCCCACAAGATATAGTCAGCTCCTGTCCAGACCTGGCAATAGTCATACTGAATTGGGAGTATTTGCTAAATGAAATTAGACACGCGATTATGGTGTTAGTTTCTCTAGGCGGGAAGCATGGGTAGCGGCTCCTCTCTTCCGTTGACAAGGGATGTTTTTCCTGATGAACTATGTGAATCATGAGAGAGTAATCACACAATGGTGGTGAAGCTTGAAAAGTTCGAACGATAAATCGTTCAGGATAGCGAAGCTTCTTAATAACAAACGGACTACCGTTTGAATAATTGTTATGTCTTATGATTACGAAACATCTTATGTGTGGAATGCTGGGAGCGTACGAAACGTCTCTCACCATAGAACTTAAATACTTTCACGATACCCTGAGGTTTTCGCCTGATGAATGGCTTCCGAAGCGTTCGGTAGTATTCGAAAGCTGGAAGATTCGCTTTAGAAAAATGAAGGGACGAATAGAATGAAACAGGAAATACATAATAGGGAAATAGTAAGAAAGCTCCAAAACGCTCATTCCGATCATATTGAATCGGTCTACCGACGGTTGTTAGATTTACAGGGGAATCCTAATGGAGTAGAGATACTGAATGTGGGTGATACGCGGGTATTTTTGTCGAATGAAAATAGACTGGAAAACCGGGCCATTTTTACGGGAAACGAAACATTGGAAGAGTTAAGAGAAGCGACATCACTTTTCGAGAAAAAGGGAGTCGACGGCTACTTTGAACTAAACCCAGCCAATTTCTATCGAACGGACCCCTTTTCATGGAAGTCTGAGATGTTACCCGCTTTACTTGAATTGGGTTATCGTCCGGAGGGCTTTCGATGTGTTTGGTATCTCGACCACCTCGGTGAGCAAATTATGACGCAAAGACAATCGGGACGAATCAAGCAATACTCACATGATGAAGCTGACGAGTTCATTCAAGAGAAACTAGAGGTCGAGCCAGTCAAAGATGAGGATCTGGAAAGAGAGAAGAAGGCAGTCAAGCATGGGTTCACGAAAAACTGGATGAATTATATTGGTTTTGAAGACCGTAATCCTGTCAGCATCTCTAAGCTTTTTATCAAAAATAATATTGGTTTTCTGGCATGGGGATACACCTTGGCAGAGCATCGGCGAAAAGGGCATCATGGGCTTCATGTTTGCACAAGAACGAGAGATGCAATCGAACTCGGTTGCCAAACTGTGTTTTCGGTTACAGATTTTAATATCCCCAGTTCGTTGAGTTTACAAAAGTTTGGCTTCAGGCTTGCTTACAATTATATACTCCTCGAAAGGAGCCCGACAAGCTGTTGCTAAGACTCTCTCTAAAGTTCTGGCCTGTTGGCGGTCAAATACCGACTGCCCCTGCCAAGAACTAGGGAAATCCGAACAATCAGATTGAGAGCAATTAGTATGGGCTGCGCCCATCCTCATGACTCATCTGGGGCGTTAGAGCAGTAGAGGATATATAATTGGTGGAGGTGGCGGGGATCGAACCCGCGTCCCTCTGATCTTCACGTGTAGCCTCTACATGTTTAGCGTTATCATTAATCTCGCTGGTGTTACGCGAAAACGCGCGCTTAAGCACCGGCTTACCCTCTCTTGAAGTACGGTTAAAAAGGAAAGAGCACCCTCTTTAACTATACCTGCTGTCGTCGCTCCGTTCGCCTAGCAGGCGTTGGTGAGGGAACGTAGCTGCTCTTTAAGCTGCTAGAGGCATTTCTTCAAATGTGCCGTTTAATTTTGTTTTGATGGAATTTTAGCGAGGCCAACCATCATCCTCGACATGCCACTACACACTCTAACCAGAGGTCGAATCCAAAACACCCCCTTATCGGTTCGGTCTGGCTTGTTAAGGCCAGGGATTGACTGATCATTGGTGTAATCAGTTCAAAGAACGAGGGATAAGGTGCCCTAGGTCTTGAAAAAAAGCAAGTGGAGAAAAGAGCTAGCGATAGGTGAGCTGAATGGAGGCGGGTTGACTGGCTTCCAGGTCCAGGGTCCAGGCTAGGTATTGGCGGTTTTCCAGGGTTGTGAGGGAAAGCGATGCGTTTGTGCTTGGATCCACTTTCTTTTGCTGGATGGATGCGGGGAAGAGCAGGGTGAGTCCAGAGATGGCGTTGGGGCAGCTGAGCGTTATATCCAGGGTGGAGGTGGCGGCATCCCATGAGAGGGTCTGCCATTGCAGGGCTCTGCGGCTATCGTTGAATTCTACCCATTCACGGCCGTTGACGTGAGGAACATTCCGTTCTTTCAAGTAAGCGGCAATGGCCTTGATCCAAGGAAGTGTACCCAGAGTTCGAACACAGATGGGATGAAAGTAGGGGTGGTAGACACCGTGGAACTCTTCAATGGAGCGGTCGATCTGTTTTTTGGAAATGGCGATGATTTCATCGTCGCTTTTTAAGGGGTTGAAGAGCTTGGGGCTGAACATGCCATCATCGGTGCTGATGGTGGATTGTTCGTAGAGGGGAATCATTTCTCCGGTTTCATCCATGAACTGAACGGGCAGTGCGCTGCCGTTGACATAGCCATACTGGAAGCGGCGGCCTGGGATGTAATTGGTATCGAGCTTGAGTCCGTTTTCAGCGAGGATCTTGGCTTGATCGACCCAGCCGACCCAGACGACGTGATGGCCTCGTTGGGCGACGGGTTGATAGTCATACTCTTGGCGGAAGGCGGCCAGGTCTTTTGCCATATTTGCCCGCACTTGATCAACGCTGGGGAGGCGTCCGCAAAAGGGGTGTGGCCCGATATCATGACCGCGTAGGCGAAGGTCAGCCCATTTTTCGGGAGGCAGGGCTTGGTAGTCGCTTTGAAGCAGAAAGGTGGTGAACTTACCGCCGTGTTCCTCGATGGCATCGATCACGGAATCGAGTTCTCCAGGGGTCATTTCGTCGCTATCACCATTGATCATGGCGATGGCAGGTGCGGCATGAGGGAAGTGCCAAACACGTGGCAGGGGAATCTTTTCGGCCAGGGCTTCCTGAATCATGGCGACGAGGATGTCCTGCTGGAGATCGGCTTGGGGCAGCTCTTTCAGCTCGGGGTCGAGGTACTCGTAGAAAAAGTCGTTTGATTTATACCCTTGGTCGAGATCGGTATCGGGGAAAGGGCCATCGCTGGCGCAGCGTGCATCGCCTTGATGAAGCAGCAGGATGGTCTCGGCGAGGTCATAGGCAAAGGCATAGAAGGTGCCTTGGCCGGAGGTTTTCTTGAAAATCGCAGGGAAGGTGCTGGAGGTGGTGCGGACGATACCAAAGTTTGCCAGGACTTCTGCGTCTTCATTTTGATACATTTCTGCTTCTCCATGAAACTGAAGGCTGGGGTAAGGAAAGGGGAGGAGGTTATCGAGTTCCGGGGTTTTGAGAAGATAGCTTTCGCGGATGCGATCCACCGTATCATTTAAGCCGACAAATCCTTTGACCCCGAATTTCTCCGCGAGGGGAACGGGTGGGCGTGAGGTGATGAGGCTGCCTCCGTTTTGAACGTATTGAAAGAGGGTTTCGATTTGAGCTGTATCCAACTGGCAACGACCGATCAGGATGAGGGCATAGGCCTTCAGGTTTTCTGGAAGTTGTGGGTTCTTTGCCAGGTCGTGGGAATCGTAGGTCTGCACGCCTTCGACGGCGAGGATCTCACTGAGATATGCCGCAAAGGGTCTTTCTTTATTTGTCTGGGATAGGTAGAGAATGGGGTGTGAAAGAGACATTGGAAAAGGGAGGGTTAACAGCCGTCGGTTAAAGCGATCAGGTGTCGGTTGAAATGCTCCTGCAAGATTTCGGTGTAGGTGCTTTCATTGGCGGAGAGGAGCTGATGAAGGGCGGGGCCTAGCTTGGCGTCGGTGAGGACGGAGCCAAAAGTGCAATGCAGGATCTGTCGGCCTGGGTTGGTGAAGCCGAGGCCTGCGGGGACGTCCTCCCACTTTTCCAGGTAGAGGCGCTCGAGCTCATCATTGCGGGTGATTTCGCTGGGTGCGGGGGCATGCTCCAGTGTGGCCGAGACGTGATAGGTGGCTTTGTCTCTGAGGTAGTGGCTGCGTGAGAAATCAATGATTTCCCGGAAAAAGGAAGGGTCGATCTTTGCCGCGACACGGAGGGCTTCGAGGTAGCTGGTTCCGGCGGTTTTGACATGGAACCTTCCAGCGGTGGCGCGGGCAAAGAGGGTGTAGATGGAGAGTTTATCGGAGCCGGAATGCAGACTTAGTTTGTAGGGGCCGAGCTTGTTGGCGATGGCGGCATGGTCTTTCAGTGATCGCTCGAGGGCTTCGAGGTCTCCTTTGAAGTCGTTGCCTTTTTCGAAGTCTCCCAGGTAGCGGGGGGCGAGGCTGATCAGCTTGACGCCGGCCTGGCGGCATTGATCGGCAATGATGTAATGTTCCGCCAGGGTGGTGGGCTGCTCTGTCTCATCGACGGAGAGTTCTATCTCGCTTTCTTGCCCGTGTTTTTGGGTGGTGGCGGTAATGTAGCGAGAGAGGTGGATGGTGTGCTCAATGGCTTTACCATATTTGACGGCGGCTCTTTGCACGGTGTCGGCATCGAAGTGGATGGTTAGGCCATCAGTGACGGTGATGGATTTGTGGAGGTATTGATCAATCCAGGTGATGTCGTGGCAGAGAGTCTTGAATTTGGCCGCAAGGATTTCGGGGGTATAATCATCGGCTTGTTGATCGACGTGGCCAGAGGGATCAACGGTGAAGAAGGTAAAGCCTGCGGCGATCATTCGGTCGACATCTTCTTCTGTCTTCAGGTGATCGGCGTCAGCTCCCCAGGCGTCGGTATACGGATGGGCTACGAGAGCTTCTTGAGCTGCGCGCATAACGTCTTCCGGTGTTCTGGCGGTGCGTTCAAGCTCCCGAATCGATTGTTGAGCGAAGATCCCTTTGATGGGGCCGCCGGTATGGCATAGGGCGGCGAGATGGCCAGGAGTGGCGCATCCGAGGCGATCTCCAAACCCAAAGGAGGGAGTGAGTCCGAGGGGGGTAGGCAAAGGGTTCATTTAGAAGCTGTCTTAAAAGCATAAAGAGGTGATGGTGCGAGCTGAAAAAGATTCCTCTAGGTTTTGTAGAGCCTTTGCTTGGGTGGAGGGCCTTTGGGGTAGAGGTGAGGTTTTGGACTTGGTCAACAAGATCGGTTGGCTTGGTAAAAAGAGTCTTGGAAGAACTGAACAGGTACGTAGCCTTGGATGGAGATAAATGAGAGTGGCCAAATTGATCTTGCCTGTGGCATCAACAGATTGAGTCTTCTTTCACTTACGTTATTCACTTTGTCATCGATATGTTTTCTCTTTTTCGCCGTTTTGTTACCGTCTTTCTCCCTTTATCGCTATTGCTTCTGGGAGGATCGGGCTGTTCGCCCAAGGAGCTTTCCAGTAAACGTCCTGAGACATTGATTTTTGCCCGGGGCAGTGATGCTCAGAAATTGGATCCGGCGGATGTCGATGATGGGGAGTCCGTCAATACGATTTCACAGATTTGTGAGGGGTTGGTTCGCTTTAAGAGTGGGACGTTGGAGATCGAACCGTCTTTGGCTGAGAGCTACGAGATTTCTGAAAATGGGCTGCGTTATACCTTTCATTTAAGAGAGGGGGTTCGTTTTCATGATGGGACAGCGCTAACGGCGGAGGCCGCGTTGTTTTCCTTTCACCGGCAGATGGATGAGTCGCATCCTGGGCATCTCCCCGAAGCGAATTTTCAGTATTGGAACTATCTGTATCAGGAGATTAAGGAGGTGCGGGCCGAGGGGGAAATGACGGTTGTGTTTGAATTGTCGGAGCCGAATTCATCCTTGCTCTACTCGCTAGCGATTTTCCCCGCTTTTTTGGTGAGCCCGAATGCTCTGGAGACATATGGAGAAGAATTTCAGCGGCATCCGGTAGGGACGGGACCGTATCGCTTTTTGAATTGGACACCCAACCAAGCGATCGTGATGGAGAAGAACCCGGACTATTGGGATGTGGCGAATGCCCCAAAGTTTGAGCGATTGGTGATGAAGGTGGTGCCGGAGAATTCGGTGCGACTGCTGGAGCTGAAATCGGGTCATGTGCATGGGATTGATGGGTTGCAGCCTGCTGAGTTGGCGGCGCTGGAATCCGATCCGAGGTTTACCGTTTATCAAAGGCCTGGAATGAATGTGGGCTACCTGACCTATAACTTACAGGATCCGCGATTTACCTCGAGGGAGGTACGGCTGGCCATCGCGATGGCCATTGATCGTAAGGGGTTGGCCAAGATCGCTCTGGATGGGACGGGGCGGGCCGCGGACTATCCGATACCTCCAGGTTTTTTAGGTGAACCAAAAAAGGGCAACCCCATCCCGTATGATCCTGAGAGGGCACGGGAAATTCTGGCCGCTCATCCGGATATTCTGGCGGCACCGATCAAGCTGCAAGTGATGAGCCAGCCACGACAGTATTTTCCAGATCCGGTAAAGGCGGCTTCTTTCATTCGTTCCGAACTCGAAAAGGTTGGGTTGACCGTGACGATCGAAGCAAAGGATTTTAAAAGTCATTTGAATTCGTTGAGGAACTTTGAATTTGAACTGGGGCTGATCGGTTGGATGGGAGATAACGGAGATACGGATAATTTTCTGAGCATCTTTTTTGGGAGCTGGGCGACGATCAAGGGGGCGGCTTCGAACTACGCTTTTTACAAGAATGATGAGATGGATGCCTATTTGTTGGGCGCGAGGCGTGAAACGGATATGGCCAAGCGGCAGGAGCTTTATGAGAAATGCCTCGCTTTATGGCGTCGTGATTTGCCGATTGTGCCGTTGGTTCACAGTAATAATATTGTGGTGACACGTTCGGAGTTAACGGGGTTTGAGCTTCAGTTGATTGGGGACTTGAGATTGGGGCCGGTTGGCTGGAAGGCTGAATAGTTTTCAGGATTCCTTTTATAGAGAGATGAACGCTGAGCATTTAATCCGGTTTCTAAAGGGGGTGGGGCGGAAGCTGGCTTTGTTTGTGACGATCTATCTGATTGCCAGTATGGCTTTGTTTATGGCGATACGGGCTATCCCGGGAGATCCGATCGCTTTGCGGCTGAAGAATCCTGACCCTGTGCGGGTTGCCAAAGAGAGGGAGCGTCTGGGCTTGGATAAACCAGTGATGACGCAGTATGTGCTTTACGGTAAGAGCTTCTGGACGGGTGATTGGGGACGGAGTCTGCTTTCGGGTCGAAAGGTGAGAGAGGATGTGGCGCAGTTTTTTCCCGCAACGCTGGAGCTGAGTTTAGCGGGATTGAGCCTGGGGATTATCATAGGTGTTTTGACGGCTGTTTTTGCGGAGGGGTTCCGATCTCAATGGTTGAAGCGCTTTTCCTTCTTTTTAGGGACGCTGGGGCTCACTGTGCCCATTTTCTGGATAGGCCTACTGGCGCTCATTGTGGGGAGCTTATGGTTGGGGTGGTTTCCGAGTGGTGGGCGATTTGATCTCAGTATGGTTCCTCCGCCGAATGTGACGGGGTCGCTACTGATCGATTCTTTATTGGCGGGTCAATGGGAGAAGTTTTGGGCGGCGGTCAATCATCTGGTGCTGCCGGCCATTTGTTTATCGTTGTATCCGGCCGCGCAGGTTTGCTCCGTTTTGCAGGCTCGACTGCAGGATCCGAAAATCGAAATTTTAAAGAGAGCTTTGAAGGCGCGTGGCTTTGGACCAGCGAGGATTTGGTTTCGCCATTTGCTGAAGGTGGGCAGTGCTCCGGTCGTGACGGTGATTGGCACCAGCTTTGGGGCCTTGTTAGGTGGAGCCGTTTTAACGGAGACCGTTTTTTCGTGGCCGGGGATTGGTCGTTATATGGTAGCGGCGGTTCTCGATAGAGATCTTTACGTGGTGCAGAATGTATTGCTTCTGGTGATTCTGTTGGTTGTGGGCGTGGTCTTCATCACTGATTTTCTGGCTCATGTGATCAATCCGGTAGCGACTAAATCGGAGGAGGATCAGTGATGCTGGAGAGACTGATGAAACGTAGTTTGTTTGAGCTAGTGACTTTTGCGTGGATCGCTTTGGCTCTGCTGGGGCTGATCTGGACACCTTATGATCCGCAGGCTCAATCGTTTCGGGAGCTTAGTCTGATGGGCTTTTCAAAGCTGCATTGGCTGGGGGTGGATGGTCTGGGCAGGGATATGCTCAGTCGGGTATGGCGGGGCTCTGGTAATACGGTATTGCTAGGTCTTGCGGCGAGCATGGGCACGCTTTGCTTTTCGGCTGTATTGCTCTTCCTGGAGCAGAAGGGCCCCATCCTGCTAAAGAAATTAATTAGGGGATTGGTTTCGGTGGGGATTTCGTTGCCTGTGCTCTTTTTGGGTCTGATCTTACTGGTTTTTCTGGAGCGATCTCCCAGCACATTGGTTTTGGCGGCAGCGTTAGGGGGTGTCCCGTTTGGGTTTCGCCAGTTGCGGATTGTCTGGGTGGAGCAGAAGGGGGCACTTTATGTAATGGCGAGCAAGGCCCTGGGCTCTGATGGTCGGCACATGGTGTTTTTTACCATATGGCCCAATATAAAAGGGCAGGTTGTGTCGCTGGGAAAAATTCTTTTTGCGGTGGGGATTTTGGAGCTGAGTGGATTGACTTTTTTGGGCTTGATGGGGGATCCTGATTTTGCGGAATTGGGAACGATTCTGCGCCAGAATCAAGCGTATCTTTTTTTGCAACCATCGTTGGTTGTTTGGCCGGGTATTTTACTGAGCGGGCTGTTGCTAATGGTGCATTTGTCTAATATTAAAACGAAATCCTAGAGGTGTTATTTGTGTGAATATGAAATGGTTTTATGTTGAAGAGGGTGCCCAGCAAGGGCCGGTCTCGGAGTCTGAATTGCGTTCGATGCGACGTAATGGGCAGTTGAGTTTTGATTCTCTTGTCTGGTCTGAGGGAATGGAAAAATGGGAATACTACAGCGAGGCGATCGGAGATAATTTGGATCTCTTGCCAACTCCTCCAGTTGTGCCATCTGATGTTTTGTTGGAGAATCAAGTGGTGGAAGCAACGGTGTATGCCGGGTTTTGGATACGTGGAGCGGCAAAGATCATCGATGTGATCATCCTGAGTTTTTTGCATTTGGTGATGATACTTTTGATGGGGACAGAAAGCACCGTGGATCCAATGGATGCTTCTGAAGGAAATTTCTTGGTTCTAGCTTTGGGAATGGTTCTCTCTGTGGGGTATTTTACGTTCTTTCATGGAAGAACTGGACAGACTCCCGGTAAAAAATTCTTGAGAATAGAAGTCGTTTCTCCGGATGGAGGGCGTATTGGGTATCAGAAAGCTTTGGGGCGTGCTCTGGTGGAGATATTGAGTAGAGTCATCTTGTGCATAGGCTATATCATGGCGGCGTTTGATAGTGAGAAAAAAAGCCTACACGATATCGTTTGTAAGACGCGGGTGATTTATAAAAAATAAGGGTTCAGCTTGTTTTAGTTGAGTGTGTCTCCTGGGATGAGGAGGTGATTTTTTCTTTGCTCTTATCGAAGCTTTAGGGCACTTTTTACGAAAATAAAAGGATCATGAAATGGTTTTATGTTGAAAAGGGTGCCCAGCAAGGACCTGTCTCGGAATATGAACTGCGCTCGATGCGCAATCAAGGGAAGTTGAGTTCCGGCTCCCTCGTATGGCATGAGGGCATGGAGAAATGGGAGTCTTATAGCGAGAGGATAGGAGACGATTTAGGCTCTTTGCCAACGCCTCCAGTCATTCCTTCTGAAATGACTCAGGGTGCTCAGAAGGATGAACCGATGCGATATGCTGGGTTTTGGATACGCGGGGCCGCAACGATTATCGATGGTCTTATCCTGGCGGCGATTCAGGTAATACCGATTTTTTCGGTGATGTTTATGTTTGGAATGGGAGAGGCGATGATGGCGCAGGGCAATGGGTCAGCTCTTTCGGAAGGGTTTACCTTTCTAATGGTGATCGTTTGCATCGGAATGTGGTTTTTTATACTTTTCCTCTCGGTCGCTTACCCTACCTTTTTTCACGGAAAATATGGGGCAACTTTTGGCAAGATGGCGCTTGGAATAAAGGTGGTTTCCCCAACAGGAGGCCGCATCAGTTATATGCGAGCTTTTGGTCGGGCGTTTGCAATCATGTTGAGTGGAATGATCTTTTATATCGGCTACATCATGGCGGCATTTGATCGTGAGAAAAGGAGTCTGCACGATATGATGTGTGATACGCGGGTGATTTATAAAAAATAAGGTCACCTTGTATGGGCCTGAGTGTGACTAGGAAAGCGGGTGTTTATCCTTTTTGAACGAGAGAGGCTGGTTTTGCGACTGCCGGCTCAAAAATGGAACGGGAGTCTCTAGCCTCTGTGAGACTTTTGAGATGAGAGACTTCTACGGCGAGGTCATCGCAGTGGTAGAGGATTGGCTTATGGTCGGGTGGGAGGATGTTCAGAGGAGCGAGCATGCTGGACTCAAAAGAATGGAGGGTTGCTTTGCGTAGAGGCCAGGGAGGATGTGAAATGGCAGCTGTCTGAACTCTATTTCGGTGGTAGCTGTAGAATCGTCGACGTTCTGTGAGGAACCAGGTGAGTGAACCGGGGTGGGATTTTGGAATGGGTTCTTCTGCGGTCCACTGAAGTTTGATTTCAGCAGGTGGGGCTCCACGATGGATACGCTGGCTCGTGAATTCGAAGGTTTCTCCTTTTTGAGACAAATTCATGGAAGCCTTAAAGTAGGGGAGATGATAAAAGGTGCGTGCGAACCAGACGGCGACCGTGCTGGCAGCATCGAGAGAGAAGAACCAGACGCCGGGCTCGCCCTTGAAGGAGACATAGGTACGGACGTTGAGCTTGTGGAAGGCGCTTAACCTTGGGAGAGGTGGGCCAAAAGTTGGGCGAACCTTCTGAATAGTAAAGGGGACGATACTGATCCAGGCTGTTTCTCCAAATTGATCGATGTCGAGCTCATGGGGGATGAGCGCACGAAGGTATTTCTTGTCGATGGGCCAATTGAGAAAAAGCAGCTTCCCCCAGTGCTGCCGGAACAGTCTGTTTTCTTGAGACGAGGTGCTTCTAAATCCTTCGGAATTCATAAAAAAGACTTTATCGGTAAACCCTACGGGGAGGAGGTTAGAATGACGACAAAAAATTGACTATCG
>JAESUN010000220.1 GCA_016763045.1 Opitutaceae bacterium
AGAGAGATCGATTGTCTGGGAGATATTTCTCTCATTTGCGTGGGGACTCCAAGCAACGAAAATGGAAGCCTCGGCCTTACCTATCTGGAACGAGTCGCCGAACACATCGGTAAATTGCTTCGAACTACGCCTCATTACCACGTTGTAACCATCCGGAGCACGGTTCTTCCCGGAACCGTTGAAGAGATCGTTTTGCCTATTTTGGAAGAAGCGTCCGGAAAAAAATCCGGGGATGAATTCGGTTTATGCATGCACCCGGAATTCATGCGCGAAACAACTGCTATATATGATTTCAATAATCCACCAATTACCGTCATAGGTGCACGAGACGAAAAGGCATTTCTAGTCGTCTCTGAACTGTACTCCAATCTCAATTTTGAGATTGATAAGACCGAGATACGCGTCGCTGAAATGATCAAGTATGCATGCAACTCCTTTCATGCTGTTAAGATATGTTTCGCAAATGAAATCGGAAACCTCAGCGAGAGCCTGGGCATTGATAGCCACAAAGTGATGGAGGTGTTCTGTAAGGATACGAAACTAAACATATCGCCCTATTATCTCAAGCCAGGCTTCGCCTTTGGAGGATCATGCCTTCCCAAGGATCTGAGAGCAATTATTCACAAAGGTAAGGAACTTGACCTGGATATTCCTCTTTTGAACTCTACGCTGGAAAACAATCGCAAGCAAATAGAGATCGCCTTCAATATGGTAAAGATTACCGGAAAAAGGAATATTGGAGTCTTGGGTTTGAGTTTTAAAGCAGGTTCGGACGACCTTCGTGAAAGTCCATTCGTCATGCTTATCGAAGCACTCATCGGAAAACGCCATAACTTATCAATCTATGATGAGGAAATAGCGCTCTCGAAACTCGTTGGAGCCAATAAGAACTACATTGAAAAAACAATTCCACACATTTCTTCTTTGATGATATCTTCCGCACAAGAAGTCATCGAAAACAACGATGTTATTGTCATCAGCAAAAAAACCGGCCCGATCGAAGAAGCCATACAAAAGTCCGCTGGTTCGAAAATTGTAATCGATTTGGCCCGGTTGAGCACCGATGCTATAAGCAACATAAAAGACTATCGAGGTCTGTGCTGGTAGGTATTGAAATAAATTATGCGCACTAAGAGAACATTAATGTATGTTGAGAATGCCTATCCGCAGGATCTTCGTATCAAAAACGAAGCGGAATTACTCACTGATGCGGGGTATGATGTAACGGTCATTGCCATAGGTATAAAAGGGCAGTCATCCACTGAAGTCATCAATGGAGTAAAGGTCTATCGCGTGCCATTACTGGTGTTATTCGAGAAAACGCCGAAAAAGGATCATGGTTTTTTTGGCGTTATCGCATTGCGTCTGAAATCAGTTCTAGGGTACGTCACAGAGTATGCCTATTTCACCTCGGCTTGCTTCTTCCTTAGTCTCTACATTCTCTTGAAGAACGGGTTTGACGTCATCCATGCTCATAACCCACCAGATACGTTATGCATTGCCGCATTTCCCTTCAGATTGATTGGCAAGAAGTTCGTATTCGATCACCACGACCTTTGCCCTGAGCTCTATCAATCGAGATATGAGACAAAAGTGGCATGCTTGCAGACGAGGCTTCTGTCGTTTTTTGAGTGGTGTAGTCTTAAGTTGGCCAGCATCACCATTGCTACCAACGAATCCTACAAGGAGATCCATGTGAAAAGAGGTGGGATGAAACCTGAGAACGTTTTTGTTGTGAGGAATGGACCCAACGAAAGCCGGATGAAAAAAGCCGAACCAACGACTCGACTTAGAAATATGGGGAAAAGTATCCTCGTTTACATTGGTTCGTTGAATCCTCAAGACGGAGTTGATTATCTGATACGCTCTCTTAAAATCCTCAAGGATGAGTTTAAAAGGGAGGATTTCTATTGTATCATCATGGGCTCTGGCGATTCTCTGAAAGACCTCAAGCTCTTGACCACTGAGCTTGAACTGGACGATCACATCGAACTTACTGGATACATTTCCGACGAAGATCTTCTCTCTAACCTTGCAGCTGCGGATATCTGTATGGATCCTGATCCGGCAAGCCCTCTCAACAATCTTTCCACCTGGATAAAGATTATGGAATACATGGCACATGAGAAACCCATCGTTACATTCGACCTCAAGGAAACGCGGTATTCCGCACAAGATGCCGCAGTGTATGTGGAGCCAAACGACGAAGAAGCATTTGCCCGAGCAACTGCAGAACTGATGGACGATCCGGACCGCAGAAAGGCGATGGGCGAATTTGCCAGAAAGCGTGTGGAGAACGAACTGCAGTGGACAGTCGTCGGACAGAATCTCATCAAAGCCTACGAACATCTCACTAAGTAAGTTCTTTTCTTGTATATCTCCAAAAATGAATCAGCAAAAAAACATCCAAGACTCTCTCCTGAAACTGGAAGAATGGTCCTCAGCAGAGGACTGGAAGGCCTATGATACGTTCGATGGCTTATCTTCGCCTTTTTCCGGAATATTAACCCTTGGGGGCATTCCATTTCTGAAGCAATGTTTGCAACAAGGAGTCAGACGATTTCCTGCAAACATCAGGCCTTTACTCATGATCAAGAAAGCTCACAGTAGCAAAGGAATGGGTTTCTTTGCTCAGGGTTACTTGAGGCTCTATCAAATGACGAATGATGAGGCATACCTTCAGAAGATGCACCATTGCCTTGAATGGCTTCTGGAGAATAGATGCCCTGAGTATAAAGGAAATGCATGGGGGAACCACTTCGATTACCAATCGCGTGGGGGTCAGATTCCCCCAGGAACGCCTACAGTTGTTTGGACCAGTCTTATCGCACACGCGTTTCTGGACGCCTATGAAGTTATCGGAGAAGAAAAATACCTCGAAGCTGCCAAGCAATCTGCAGATTTTATCATTAACGAACTTGGATGGATTGAGACGGGGAAGGACCTCTGTCTCAGCTACACGCCGAAAGAAATAGAAAAGAAAAAGGATGGGACCTTCAACGGTATCCATAATTCAAATGTTCTGGGGGCTGGTCTGCTGGCTCGAGTAAACACGCATCAACCAAATCCACGCTATCTCGAAATTGCTAAGGAAGCTGTTAAATTTACCGTTCGTGACCAACTCGAAAATGGCGCTTGGTGGTATGGTCAGCATAAGAGAAACCATTGGGTCGACTCCTTCCACACTGCATACAACCTCGAGTCGATAGACTGGTATACTCGTTGCTCGGGAGATTCTGATTTCAAGGAAAGCCTGCAGCGAGGGTACGATTTTTGGATAAATACTTTTTTTGGTGAAGATGGGACGCCGCATTATTACGACCACAAAGTGCGGCCTCTCGATATTCAGTGCTCGTCACAAGCGATTCAAACACTGGTCAATTTGAGGCATCTCCATAAGGATAGTCTTCACACCTC
>JAESUN010000221.1 GCA_016763045.1 Opitutaceae bacterium
ACATTGGCATCGAAAGAGATGAGAAGAAACGCATCGTGACGGATGAAAAGCTTCAAACAAACAGTCCCAATATCTACGCAATCGGCGATATTGTTTCAGGCCCAATGCTCGCCCATAAAGCGGAAGAAGAAGGTGTCGCCGTAGCTGAGCACCTCGCAGGAAAAGCGGGACACGTGAACTATCAGGTTATCCCCAGCGTCATTTACACAGACCCCGAAGTCGCAGGAGTCGGTATCACAGAAGCTGGAGCGAAAAAGCAAAACCTCTCTGTCACAATCGGCAAAGTGCCTTTTGCGGCAAACGGAAGAGCATTGGCCGCAGACGCTACAACCGGGTTCGTCAAAGTCATTGCCGATAGTCAAACGGATAAGATCCTCGGTGTTCAAATCATTGGAACCAATGCATCTGAACTTATCGCCGAAGCTGTCGCTCTCATGGAATACGGAGGCAGCGCAGAAGATTTAGGTAGAACAGTCCACGCCCATCCCACTCTCTCTGAGACATTGAAGGAAGCCGGTATGGCGGTCAGTAAGAGTGCTATTCATTCACTCAAATAACGATTCAATTAAACCAGACATAAAAAAGGCGAACCCTCAAGGTTCGCCCTTTTTGTAAAGAATAACTTTCTTATTCCGAAGGAACGTTTGTCAGGGGCTGATCCTGACGAAAGATCAGATGATCACCCTCTCGGAGAACCTTCATCGGCTCGCCATTTTTTACATCACCCCTCAAGAGAGCATCTGCTAGAGGATCTTCGAAATAGCGTTCGATGGCACGTCGAAGTGGACGAGCCCCGTATTTCTCATCATAGCCGTTCTCCAGAATGAGAGCTTTTGCTTCTTCGGTAAATTCAACGGCGATCTTACGTTCATCCAGTCTCTTGACCACCTTTGCAATCTCAAGATCGATGATCTTAAACAAGTCATCACGAGTTAACGGACGGAAAACAATTTGATCATTAATCCGATTAAGGAACTCCGGTTTAAAGATGCGCTTTGCCTCTTCCAACACCTTTTCCTTCATCTGCTCATAATCATCCGATCCAGATGCCGCTACGCCAAAACCTAAAGAAGTCTGACGCTGCATAATGTTCGCACCGACATTTGTCGTCATGATGACGATCGTATTACGAAAATCAATGGTGCGACCCAGACTATCCGTCAAACGACCTTCTTCCAGAATCTGCAATAAAATCTGCACCACATCAGGATGCGCTTTTTCAATTTCATCGAAAAGCACGACAGCGTATGGTTTCCGACGAACCGCTTCGGATAACTGCCCACCCTCATCGTAACCAACATAACCGGGAGGAGAACCGATTAAGCGGGAAACAGAGAATTTCTCCATATATTCAGACATATCGACCTGGATGATCGAGTCCTTGTCTCCAAACATGGTTTCCGCCAAGGTTTTGGCCAATTCAGTCTTACCAACACCCGTTGGCCCCAGAAACATCAACGAACCAATCGGACGGCGAGGATCTTTTAGATCGGCTCTCGAACGACGTAAGGCACGCCCAATCGATACACAAGCTGTCTCCTGACCGATGATCAATTTCTGTAAATCATGCTCAAGATTGAGAAGCTTCTCTGTTTCTTTCTTCTCCAGACGGCTGAGCGGTATTTTGGTCCAGGCAGCAACGACTTCGAGCATTTGCTCTTCATCGATCACCACACGGTTCTCCTTACGATTTTCTTTCCAAGTCGCTAAGAGTTCATCCTGTTTGGCACGAAGTTCTTTTTCCTTATCCCGGAACTGAGCAGCTTCTTCAAAATGCTGTCCAGCGATCGCCTCTTCCTTCAAGCCACAGACTTCTTCGATCTCCTTTACCAAGTCGTCCGTTTCCGGAGGTCGCGTAAGAGAGGCTATGCGGGCTTTTGATCCCGCTTCATCCATCACGTCGATCGCCTTATCGGGCAAATGACGGGAAGTAATGTAACGATCAGAAAGTTTAGTGGCGACCTCCAGGGAAAGATCCGTAAACGTTGCATTGTGGTGTTCCTCGTACTTATTGCGGATCCCTTTAAGAATAAGAATGGTATCCTCAATGGACGGAGCCTCAACCATCACACTTTGAAAACGTCTGGCCAGTGCACTGTCTTTTTCAATGTATTTACGATATTCATTAATCGTCGTGGCACCAATACACTGCAACTCTCCACGCGAAAGAGCTGGTTTGAAAATATTTGAAGCATCCATGGCTCCTTCTGCGGCACCTGCCCCTACGATGGTGTGCAACTCATCGATGAAAATAATGATGTTTTTCGCACGCTTTATTTCATCCATCACGGCTTTGATGCGCTCTTCGAACTGACCACGGTATTTGGTTCCCGCAACCATCAGCGCCAAATCCAACGTCACTATTTTTTTGTCCGCGAGGATTTCCGGAATAACCCCATCGGAAATCTCCTGGGCCAATCCTTCAATAATCGCCGTCTTCCCTACACCTGCTTCACCAATCAAAACAGGATTATTCTTCGTCCTTCGGCATAGGATTTGGATCACACGACTGATCTCTTCCTTTCGCCCAATCACAGGATCCAATTCACCGTTTTTGGCTAATTCTGTAAGATCTCGGCCAAAGGCTTTTAACGCAGGTGTCTTGAGCTCCTTCTTTTCATCTGAAGGTCCTTTTGAAGAAGCCATTGCTTCATCACCTTCCGCTTCACTCTCTCCTGAAAATTGAGGATCGAGCTCACGTAAGATCTCATTGCGACTGCTTTCAATATCAATGTCCAGCGACTTGAGCACACGAGCCGCCACGCCTTCACCTTCTCGCAAAAGACCCAGCAAAAGATGTTCAGTGCCCACATAACTGTGGTTGAGAGCTTTTGCTTCCTTTCCAGCTAAGGCTAAAACTTTCTTAACGCGTGGTGTGTAAGGGATACTTCCGACAGTCTTGCCTTCCGGTCCTACGCCCACCTGCTGCTCGACCGCATTTCGAACGGTCTCAAGATCGAGGCCCAATTTCTGTAAAACGCTGACAGCTACTCCTTGCCCCAGCTTAATCAAACCGAGCAATAGATGTTCCGTCCCCACATAATTATGCGAAAACCGATCTGCTTCTTTTCGGGCCAACGCAAGAACCTGTTGGGCTCGAGGTGTAAAATTGTTCATTGGTTCCATTCTTTATCTGGGGAAAAGTGTGAAGTTCGTTATTTTTTAAAAATAAACTCTGGTTTTGTTAAATTCTCAAATCGTGACCGCAAGTAAGCAGCCCGGAAAATGTCTCTTTCGTTCGGTTCTATCTTATTATCGGCAAGATACTGGATATGACCAGGCTGACAATCAATGAACAATTGGTCAACCGAGGAACGTATCTCCTCAGAAATCATCCCCATATCAACACCCAAGCGGACCAGAGAGAGGTGATTCATCGTCTCTGAAGAGGTGATCAGATAGCTGTTTTGGAGGAGTGCGAAAGCCCGACCGATCTTATCGAAAAGCTTAGTGGGTTCCGTTTCCAGTAATGTCTCACGGGCATTAAACTCCTGCTCAATGATCGTATTCAGCACTGAGGTTAGGCGTTTAATGATCTCTGCTTCCGATTCTCCTAACGTCGTTTGATTCGATATCTGGAAGATACTGCCACTGGCATCGGATCCCTCTCCGAATAAACCTCTGACCGCAATTCCCAGTTGATTGACAGCTCTGATAACTTTTTCCATCTGGTTCGACATAACCAGAGCTGGCAAATGCATCATAGCAGATGCTCTCATCCCTGTCCCCAGATTTGTCGGACAAGCTGTCAGGTAACCCAGTTTCGGTGAAAACGCATATTCGAGACATTTCTCCACCTTGGAATCCAAGACATTGATGGCATTCATTACCTTTCGAAAATGAAAACCGGGCAGCAGTACCTGCATACGCAAATGATCCTCTTCATTGATCATGACGACATTTGACTGGTCCTTGCTGATGACAAAGCCAGCTCCGCCTTTCATCTCCATCAACTCCCGGCTAATAAGATGCCGCTCGATTAAGATCTGTTTTTCCAATTCGGAAAGATCGTCTACTTCAGCGCTCAAGCCGCTCTTCATCTGCGATAAACCTAGAATGGAAGGTAGACAAGCAGAGAGGACTTCCTTTCGTTGATCCGCTTTTGCCCAGCCGGGAAAAGGATGTTCCGCCAGATTTCGAGCAAACCGAATCCGAGTCGTCAGGACAATGGTATCCTTACGACTTAACTCACCAGAGATTTCTGGACGGGCTTTCAATAAAGGTTCGATAATCATTACAGAGAAATAGATTTTGCAGCCATCGCTTCACGGACCTCCAGCAGTTCATCCCGCAATCTGGCAGCGTCTTCATAGCGCTCAGCCTTGATGGAGGCTTGTAGAGATTCTTCCAGATGATGGATCCTCTCGTGGAAAACCTTTCGTTCGATGGCTCCTTCCGGGACTTTCCCCATGTGGGTGTCTCCTTTGTGCATCGTTCGCAGGACAGGATCAATCAGCGGGGCAAAATACACATAACACTCAGGACAGCCCAAACGCCCTGTCTTCTTGAAGTCCTTTTGCGTAAATCCACAATTCTCACAAACAAGCAGTTCTCCTGCTTTGTCCGATGAATCGGAAGACTTTACCAGCAAATCTGCCAACGAGAATCCATTGGGATCCGTCACACCCTTTTCAGCCGCACATTTTTCACACAGATCCAACTTATGGATCTGGTTATTGACGATTTGAGTCAGATGAACTGTCGCAGGCTTTGCGCAGAGGTCACATTTTTGAGAATTTCCCATAACGGTAATATACCACTCTTCATACGGTTAATCGACAATTTCTCTTAAGAACTTGTCTGAAAAATATAAAATGGGGCTTTTCATCTGAAAAGACCCTTTTTGAAAACTTTTTCGCGATAAACAAAGCTAAATATGTGTCCCATCCTGCGACACACGCTGGTGATAGGCATCTAAAAGTTTTCGCGTAATTGGCCCCGGTTTCCCATCAGCAACCATGCGACTATCGACCTGCACCACA
>JAESUN010000222.1 GCA_016763045.1 Opitutaceae bacterium
CTCCTCTACCTAAGGATGGTCGGACGACTGCAAGGCCAAGGTTTTGACATAGGTGCTGTAACACGCTGGCCAAACGACTCGCCTTAAATTATCAATACGAACTAAATCAGTATAGAGTGGCTAGTAAACTTGATAGGCAAATAGATCGGCTCGCAGAGAGATTTTGACAAAACAAACGGGGAGGCAAAAAATGACATCGAAGTTGCCAAGCATAACGAATCACAGACTCTGACCTCCCTTCGTGGTGAAGAAAATGAGCTAGAAACAATCACCGTTTCTGCCAGATCTGCCAACGCTCCTCATTCTCATTGAAAACAGGTAATCCGTTGTGATCACGCTCATCAAATAACAGTGAAAAAAAGGGTTCGATAAATCTCTCTCTATCTTCTTTCGTCATGGGGAAAGGGGGTCCATCTGGATCCGGTTTTCCATATAGGAAAACCCCCATCAAAAGCCCTGATTTATTTAAGAGGCTGGCAATACGCGACCCATAATCTCTCCTCTTCTCCAGAGGAATCGCACAGAAAAAGGTACGCTCATAACAGAGGTCAAAATGTCCCTCCTCTAAAGGCGCCTCAAAAAAGTCATCACAAATAATAGCATCAGCCAAGGGGCCTATCACATGCCTGGCTTCTTCGATAGCTCCCTCAGAAAAATCGATGGCGATCACGTCGTGACCCGCTTTATGAAAATCCATGATTTCATAACCTCTGCCACATCCAGGGATCTGAATCTTTTTCCTCTCAGATAATTTGGCGATATAGGCTTCTAACCCAAGGGGGCTATGCCCCAAATCCCATTTTGTATTATGGGATCTGTAACGATCTGACCAGTCCTGAGGATTCATTTCGGTAAAGACCCTAAATCAACTAAAATCCTGCCTAGATGTAATGCCTTCAGCATCTGATCTATTTCAAAGGAAAGTTCATGCAAAGACACTTCTTTGTATAGTTTATCAAGTGCCGATATCTTCCAATCTGTCGCCAGTTTTTTCCAAATTTGTTTTCGCACAGCCATCCTACAATTCTGAGCATCAATGCCCACCAGAGTTACACCGCGCAAAATAAACGGGTATACATTCAGAGGTAAATCAGGCGAAGCCACATTTCCACAGCAGGTGACCACACCGTGAGGCTTCGTGGCCTTGATCGCTGCCGCCAAAAGTTCTCCACCCACCGTATCAACCACCCCAGCCCATCGTGCTTTCGCGAGAGGTCGATGAAGATCCTGTTTTAATTCCTCTCTACCAATCACTTCCTTCGCACCCAGTTTCTGCAAAAAATCTTTTGCGTTAGATTTTCCAGAACCCGCTACCACTGTATAACCCAGTTTCGATAAGATCGCCACAGCGACACACCCCACACCACCCGTCGCACCCGTAACGAGAATTTCGCCATCCTCTGGTCGAACCGATTCGACCAATTTCGCCACAGACATAGCAGCCGTAAAACCAGCCGTCCCGTAGATCATACTTTCTTTCAACTCGATCCCTTCGGGTAACTCAACGACCCAACTCGCCGGAACACGAATATACTGACCAAAACCACCAGAAGTATTCATACCCAGATCATAACCATGAACGATCGCCTGATCCCCCGCCCTAAACTTATCCGTCTCACTTTTTTCGATAATTCCAGCGGCATCAATACCCGGTGTATGAGGATAATTCTTAGTGACAGCTTTATTCCCCGAAGCTGAAAGAGCGTCTTTATAATTCAATGAGGAATACTTTACTCGGATCAGCACCTCTCCAGGGGGCAAATCACCAATAACCCGATCCCGTATCTTTCGTTCAAATACGCCAGGGCCTGTCTCCTCCACCACAAGAGCTTTATACTTTTCCTTCTTCACAACCATTCCGGTCTACTCTATTTCCAATAAATAAGATAGCCATTAAATCGAACAACGATCTATTGGCTCTTCCTAAAATAGAGTAAAGAAAGGAATTTCAGGGTAAAGATAACGATTATATATTTCCAAAACAATCCAGTGAATGGAATCACCATTGTTTACCTATTTCTCCTAGACCGGCTTTCGCCAAATCCTCTGGCTGCATAACCAACTTTATATCCACCTCAGCATTAAACGTAAGAAACCACGGTTCAGCTAATTTAGGTAACGCTGAAGCATCATCTAAATTCACAATTAACATGCAGCTCCGCTGTCCTTCATTCGTTGTGAAGTAAACCGCTTCAGGAGCATTTGAAGCCATTATTTTTTCAAGTTTCTCCCCCACACTACCATCCTTGACAGCTTCATTAAATTCCGTGGTTGGTAATGTGACATTTAAGATAAATTTCATTTTCTTGTCTCCTTTTTCTTTCTGCTAACAACCTAATTGAGGAGCAACGAGCATCCTTCAACACTCCGGCAGGTTGATGGAATTCATGTGGAATCCGGTAGTGTAACAGATACTGCTCGAAGTTAGAAGTAAGAGCAAGCTAGGAATCTATCATGCAAACCCTGCGATCTACCTAAATACACCTTGCTGATTGGACCCAATTGCTTTCTTCCCTCTTTATTGATACTTTCTAGACATCTTCGCAGAAAAATCACCTAATTCCGCTTATAAGCAGATTGTCTTTTTAGTCGGCCTCCTAGAAATCTAGACCACAGTTAACCCAATAACATGACTACTCTCTCCTCCACCCTTGATATCCATTCCGAATACAAACTATCTGAAGAACAGATTCAGAGTTTTCGCTGCGATGGTTTCATCAAATTGAAAAACGTTCTCAGCCCAGAGGTTCTCGAGTATTATGGCAAAGAGATTACGGCCAAAGTAAAAGAGCTCAATACCGAGGAACGCCCAATGGAAACACGGGACACCTACGCCAAGGCTTTTCTCCAAATCATGAACCTCTGGTGTCACAGCGAGATCGTAAAAGAATTTATTTTGGGTAACCGTTTGGGCCGCATTGCCAGCCAACTCTTAGGCACAAAGGGAGTTAAAATTTACCATGATCAAGCTTTGTATAAAGAACCCGGAGGTGGTTTCACGCCCTGGCATGTCGATCAACATTACTGGCCACTCGAAACGGAAAAGACCGTAACTGCCTGGATTCCCCTCCAAGCGATTCCCATGGAGCTCGGCCCGCTCGAATTCAGTGTCGGAAGCCAAAAGATCATTAAGGGACGAGACCTTGCTATCAGCGATGACAGTGAGAGAG
>JAESUN010000223.1 GCA_016763045.1 Opitutaceae bacterium
GTAATCTACTTGGAGTGGGGGTTTTGCCACTGCAGTTTGAGGAAGGCGTCAGTGCGGCAACATTGGGACTCGATGGAAGTGAAATTATTTCGATTCCAGGGTTAAACGATGAACTGCTACCAGGGCAGGCCCTAACCCTTGAAATTGAACGCGCAGATGGATCTTCAGAGAGTGTGGAGGTTCTTGTCCGAATCGATACAGCTATCGAAATTGATTACTTTCGCCATGGAGGAATCTTGCCATTCGTCTTGCGAAAGATTCTAAAAAGCGAATCTTAAGAGAGTCTAAAAGATAAGCTGATCGTTTATGCCTGATTCATCTGACAGTATTTTTTTGGTAGATGCCTATTCCGACCCGGTTCTGGTAAAGATTCGGGGGAGGGCGTCGTTTGCGAACAGCGGATCGATTCGAGATTTTATGTCTGCAGAGATCAAAGAAGGGAAGCGTCGCTTCGTCTTTGATTTTCAGGAATGTTCTGGCATGGACAGCACTTTTTTGGGTGTCTTGGCAGGTTCGGCTTTGAGCCTTCGCAAACAAGCGCCTAGAGGCTCATTGGTTTTTTGTGGTTTAGAGACTCGGAATTTGGAATTGATCCGAAATCTTGGGTTGCACCGGTTGGCAATAGTTGATGAGGGAGAAACCCTTTCGAAAGAAAAGAACCTTAGTGCATTGGATCAGGGTGATAAACTAGGAGCACTTGAAGGGGCGAAACTTTGCCTCAAGGCACATGAAAACCTGGTTAAAGCAGATCGATCCAATGGCAGGAAATTTGAAGATGTCATAGAGGTTTTAAAAAACAGAGTCAGCCAGAAAAAGGCATAAATTCTGATCTCCTGAAAAGTAGAAAACCTCCCGTGGAGAGCCTTGTTTGAGAGCGTTTATAGCCGAGAGGTATAAAGACTTCTCATTGGGGCACAGGCTTTTCATTTGCCTTTCCTCAGAGGGAAGACAGCTTTTGAAAGATTATTTTAGCTCAGAATATGTCTGATTCAAACATTCCTCGTTTTTCTATTCCTGATAAAAAGGGTTATTTCGGTTCGTATGGTGGGGTCTTCGTGCCTGAGACCTTGATGACGGCTTTAACAGAGCTGACAGTTGCGTATGAGGAAGCTCGTGCAGATCCCTCTTTTCAGGAAGAGCTGAGTCATCATCTCAAGGAGTTTGCTGGACGCCCAACAGAGCTTTATTTTGCGAAGCGACTGACGGAGAACGTGGGTGGGGCAAAGATCTATTTTAAAAGGGAAGATCTGCTTCATACCGGTGCTCACAAGATCAATAATGCGATTGGTCAGGCATTGCTGGCTAAGCGAATGGGTAAGAAGCGAATCATTGCAGAGACTGGGGCGGGGCAGCATGGAGTGGCGACTGCGACTGTTTGTGCGAAATTCGGAATGGAATGCGTTGTTTATATGGGAGCGGTCGATATGGAACGACAGGCGCTTAATGTTTATCGTATGAGATTGTGCGGAGCAGATGTCAGAAGTGTTGATGCTGGACAGAAGACCTTGAAAGAAGCGATCAATGAGGCGATGCGTGATTGGGTGACCAATGTACGGGACACCCATTATATCCTCGGTTCGGCTTTGGGTACTCATCCTTATCCGATGATGGTTAGAGATTTTCATCGGGTCATTGGAGTGGAGACAAAGAAGGCGATCCTTGAAAGAGAAGGTCGTCTACCAGATGAGATGGTTGCGTGCGTGGGAGGTGGTAGTAATGCGATCGGTTTCTTTCATGAGTTTCTCGAAGAAAAGGATGTTAAATTAACCGGAGTCGAAGCAGGGGGCTATGGCATCAAGTTGGGCCAGCATGCTGCTCGTTTTGAAGGTGGAAAATTAGGCGTTTTCCAAGGCTGTAAGACATATGTCCTGCAGGATGAAGATGGTCAGATTGAATTAACCCATTCGGTTTCAGCGGGATTGGATTATGCGGCGATCGGCCCTGAGCATGCCTTTTATCGTGATCGCGACCGTATTCGTTACGCGTATGCAAAAGATGACGAAGTCCTGGAGGCTTTTCAAGTATGTTGCCGAACCGAAGGGATCATTCCGGCTCTTGAGTCCTCACATGCGTTGGTTTATACGATGAAGCGCGCACGGGAAATGAGTAAAGACCAGATCATCATTATGAACATGAGTGGCCGAGGGGATAAGGATGTCCAGCAGGTGGCAAAAATATTGGGAGAGTCAGAGATCGACGTATGAACAGTATGACGGGATTTGGTCGCGGAACGGCCTCGGATGAGAACATCAACATCGTTGTTCAACTAACATCGGTTAATCGTCGCAATTTGGAAGTGGCCGTATCAATGCCTAAGGAATGGCAGTCTCTGGAGTCGGGGATATCCGCTGAGGTTCGTAAACATACTTTGCGCGGACGTATCCATGTGGCAGTCGAAATTCAAAAAGAAGCAACGGTCACTCATAAGCTGATCAATGAAGAAAAAGTAGATGCATGCCTGGATGAGTTAAAAGCGTATGCAGACAAAAAGGGTATCCCTTTTTCAGTAGATGCTGGGCTGCTCTTACAAATCATTAATTCCCAACGGACGTCTGGTCATTCGATTGATTTGGAATCGGCAGGATCGCTTATTCTGGATGCATTGAAAGAGGCAGTGGAAGAGCTTGTTGCGATGCGCAGTCGTGAAGGACAGGCTCTTGCGGTTGATCTAGGTGCGCGAGTGAAGGAGATCGAGGGTTTCTTGGATCAGATTCGGACTCATTCCGAGGGCAGGGTCCTTAAGTATAAAGAGCTACTGCTGCAGCGATTGCAGCAGGCTGGATTGGAACTCGATCTGGATGATGAAAGAGTCCTTAAGGAAATCTCACTTTTTGCGGATCGCTGTGATATCAGTGAGGAAATGACTCGGCTAAGCAGTCACTTCGAACAATTGAATGGTTTCTTGGAAGAGAAGGGGAGCATTGGTCGAAAGATGGAGTTTCTCCTGCAGGAAATTGGTCGGGAAATAAATACCATTGGTAGCAAGGCCAATCATTTGGAAATCTCCCGTTCTGTGATCGAGTGTAAGAACGAGCTGGAGAGAATTCGCGAGCAGGTTCTGAACGTAGAATAATTCTTTTTTCGGCGATCTAGGCTTTTACCTATTTGATTTGAGGTTTACCAGTGTAATGAATCTATGACTACGCTCAGCTGGATTCTTTTTGCGACTCTTTTAAGGAATAGAGTAGAAAAAACCCAACGCCGATGCAGATGGCGCTATCTGCGAAGTTGAAGGATGGGAAGACATAGCTTCCAAAA
>JAESUN010000224.1 GCA_016763045.1 Opitutaceae bacterium
CTCTCCCGCCAATCTCGGAAAAATAAAAGGAATTCCTGAGCTCAAGGACGTCCAGGTGACCCTCGTTCCCGGCCATGACACCTCCTGTGCTTATGATGCCATGCCCGCCTCCGAAGATGGCACCGATTTCTATATCAGCAGTGGCACCTGGTCCCTCATGGGATTTGAGTCCGATAAACCCGTCCTCGGGAAAGATGCTCTCAAAGCATGTATCTCAAACGAACGGATGGGCGATGGCCGTTATCGCCCTTTAACCAACTGCCAAGGTCTCTGGCTACTGGAGCAAATATTGCCCTCCTTCTCCTCACAACCAAAGAGCAATGCAGACTGGAAGCGCCTCATAACAGCGGCACAAGAAGAGCCCGCACCCAAAGGACTTATCAACGTTGCTGATCGAAGCCTCTTCAATCCAGTATCCATGAAGGATGCGATTGATAAGCAACTGAAACGCCGAAAGCTCAAAGCGCCCAAAACTCTTGCAGGCTATACTCGACTCATCTGCGAATCCCTCGGCAAAGGACATGCAGACGGTGTCGCTCGATTTGAAAAGATGACTGGTAAGACCTTCAAGCGGATCCTCATCGTCGGAGGTGGATCCAAAAACCCTCTGCTTTGCCAGACCACCGCAAACTACTCAAAGCTACCTGTTGTTTCCTTTTCCCTCGAAGGCACCGCTGTCGGTAATATGGCCAACCAGCTCATCGCACTTGGAGCCGTAGAGAGCATCCCTGCCTTCCGCAGACAACTACTCAAAGGTTTGAAGAAAAAGGTCTATCAGCCTAAAGGGTAATTAGATGACTCTCGTTCTTTCCTTCTCCGGAGAGAGTACAGCCATTCATCATTCTCGGATTATTCGGCAGTTAAATCATCCGAAAACACGCTCCTCAGCTAAGCAAGGGGCGCCCAAACCCTCGGGCGATTCTCAACACCCCACGGCTCGAAGGCTGAGCGACGAGCTTTAAAGCTCTCGTAGGTCGCTACCGAATTCGGATCCTTTTCGCTACAAACCACAAAATCGGCTTCCGGCGGGTAACAGGCGATCTGTTCGTTGGCCTTAGCATCTTCTTCATTCCTATCCGGCCATAGCCCGATATTATTCGGAATATCAGCCGACTGAAAACGAAGATCCACGCTCCAGCGAATTGTATCTGAACTATTTGGAGTCGAGCAATGAGGCGTCATGTTCGTCATGAAAACAACGCCACCAACCGGACATTCCGCCGCTATCTTTTCCGGAACATCGGAAGGGAGGTCCTCATCCCGAACCACAAGAAACCCACTGTTTCCACCAGTATAATGTTTCAAAATACCTCTTTTATGTGATCTTGGCAGTATTTCCATACAACCATTTTCAACAGTCGCATCCACCAACGGAATCCAACAAGTCACGATCAAATGCTTGTCACAATGTTCTACAAAATACCCTGAATCCTGATGCCATGGCACATTCCCTTTCCCACTGCCAGGGATCTTTGGTCGAATCCGATAGATGGCTGATACGACAATCTCCGGACCCACCAAGCTCGAAATAGCCTTCGAGAGCTTCGGATGTGCTATTAAATCAAATACGCTGCGACCTTGTTGAACGCTACCCTTCGTCTCAGCCAGGTGAGCCAACACTTCTCGGCCGTTTTCTTTATTGTCATGATAGATTCGGGTGAGCCTCTGTTCGAGGGCCTCTTCAGCATGGGAGTTCTCCACTTTCCCATCCTTTACAAGCTCATCAATTTTGACCGCTATCTCTCTTTCGAGGTGCTGTCTGAACGGTTCCAAATCCACGGGATCAAAAACATTATCCGCGATGAAATACCCCTCTTGCTGAAAGAGGGCTATCTGCTCTTCCGAAAGTCGACCCGATTCAATCTGCATGAACCTATTTTAGATCAAAGCATGCCAAGATTGTAAATTGGATAAATTTCCAATTTACGGTTCTAAACCATTGGATACGACTCTTCTGCTATGCCACAGGTGTCCAATTCCTCGGACCCTTAATGTCTAAAGGCTCGTAAGCTGCGCGTCGAACCGTGAAATCTTCATAACTCACGACCGCATCCGGATCAGAGTCACTCTGAACGACAAAATCAGCTTCCGGGGGATAACAAGCGATCTGCATATTGCTCTCTCCATCTTCCTTATTCTTATTCGGCCATAGTCCAACATTGCTCGGAGTACTGGAAGATTGAAAACGCAGATCCACACTCCATCGAATCGTGTCTGAAGTATTTGGAGTCGAGCAATGAGGCGTTAGATTCGTCATGAAAATAACACCTCCCAAAGGACACTCCGCTACTATTTTCTGCGGCCCACCAGAAGGAAGATCCTCATCCTTAATCACCAATAGCCCGCTGTTCCCACCAGAATGATGCTCTAGAATTCCCGTCTCATGTGTTTTAGGTAAGATCTCCATGCAACCATTTTCAGCCGTCGCATTCACCAATGGGATCCAGCACGTCAGAATAAGATGCTTATCACAATGCGCTGAGAAATATCCGGAGTCTTGATGCCAAGGAACATCACCTCTTCCGATCCCAGGAACCTTTGGCCGAATCCGATAAACCGAAGACGCAACTATTTCGGGACCCACCAAACTGGAAACTGCCTCCAAAAGCTTCGGATGTGTAATCAAATCAAACATGCTATGTCCCTGATAGCCTCCCCCTCGAACACCCTCCAGATGCCTCATCACAGCTTCACCATTTTCCTTATTATCGTGATAGATACGAGTTAGCCGCTGCTCAAAGGCCTCTTCTGGATATGTTTTCTCCAGTTTCCCATCCCGTGCCAGTTCATCGATCTTGATGCCGATCTCTTTTTCGAGATCCAATCTGAGCAGCTCCAGATCCGCTGGATCAAAAACATTCTCTGCGATAAAGTATCCCTCTTTTTTAAAAAGCGCTACCTGCTCTTCCGAAAGTCTGCCTGCTTCAATCTTCATAAGCATAAGCTTAACACAGTATTAATCAGTTGTAAATTGGCTGAATTTTCCCATAAGTGGTCTTTTTTCACCATGCCTTCTTCTCCATCAGCATTTGAAATCCCTCTTGGTCAGAAACCGAACATCCTGCATATTGGTGCCCATACCCACGAAAAAACAGAAAGAGAATCCTATTACCTGCCTGGGATCTGGTGCCTACATAAATACCAATACCATGCCGACCTTAGACTCGATGGTCAGTTGTTTAAAATCACTCCTGGATCCGTCTCTCTCATTCCTCCCAAAACACTGATAGAATATACCTTTCTGGACGATTCCACCCACAAGTTCATCCATTTTCATTTCCCCGGAGCGCATCCAGAAACACATAGCTCTCCCTACATGTTTTCCTCGGCATCATTGCCCAATACATTCTCCCCTCGCTTCGACGACACCCTCAACTTCCATTCATCCAACAAGCTGAAAACAGAAGTCCGACTCTGGGATTTACTCTTTCAACTGGCGACTCCACTCCCCCGGGAAGAGACCCAGCCCAGACATCCAAAACTGGAAGAAGCTCTGAACGAAATCGAACGGCAAATCGCCTCCCCTATTACCATACCGGAACTAGCCCACTCTATCGGGCTCTCCCACAATCATCTCATCCGGCTTTTTCAAAAGGAGATGAACCGCACCATCGTCGGATACATTCGGGATCGCAGAGTTGATCGAGCCATCCATCTTCTGCGTAATACAACCCTCTCCATTAAAGCGATCGCAGCAGCCTCCGGCATCCAGGACCCTCAGCGATTCAACAAAGTGATCCGCCTATCCACACGACATTCGCCCACCAGCATCAGAGCTCTCGGCCCAAGTATTGACACCAAAAACCCTCAAGTCGCGGGTGAAGAATAAAAGCCCGAAACGAAAACCGTAATCAACTAGTCGATACAACTACGCTTTTGGATAGAGTAAATTAAAACGAGCGGAAGCCACTTCTTCAGCCGTCAAATGGGGGATCGTCTCAATCACCTTTTCATACGCAGGTTCATCAAAACCAATGGCTGCCCTCCTCAAGACTGAAGCGAATCGAGGGCAATACATCGGAATACCTTTAATTTCCTCCCAACGCCATTCCTCAACGCCCTGCGCAAACGGAATCAGAAAATCCAAAGCCTTTCGAATGCTTCTCCCATCCAGGGATGAATACTTCCACAAATCAATATCGGTCCAACGAGCTAACTCAGCCAGATCAAAAAAGCCTGCTAAATTACCACTGCTATAACCGAAACCTGTGGTCCGAGCAATTTCATAAAACTGCCGTCCATCATGCTCAATCTGGTAACCAATTCTCCAGAACGGAGCTCGACCCACAACCTCTTTGGCAATTTCTTCCTGGCCCGTAAACAACGCGAGTGAAATGACCTGTAAATCATAATGTAATCCATGGTTGTTTGGTCTGGTTGATTCGAACTTACCATGCTCACTCTCCCTCAACCAAATCAGGAAAGTCTTCGTCCAATCCAGAATCGCTGCCTGATCTGTATCCGTCCAGGCATCGCAGGACTGCAGTAGACCCACTGTATCCACCAAAGGCACCACCACCTTGGAATCCACAATTCCCCAACCGTATCCTTCCCAAATACCAGGAATCGCTTGTGCATATTCGAGGTGTGGATTCATCCGTGTCGCCTCATCGATGTACCAAGTTCTCAACAAAGTCGCCGCGCGTTCACCATAAACCCCGTTTCCCGTTAGATAATAAGCCAGGGCCAGCGTTTCAGATGCCTCTGTTAAATCTCTCCAACCAGATCCGTCCCAGATATCTGAATTCGGATTTTTCTCTCCATCCCTCGAGACATAAGGCAAGCCATCCTCTGTGTCTGGATTTGGCCACCAATAGGCCGCTTGGCTTTTATAATCATGTCGATCACCACTTGGGGGCAAGCCCTCCTTATCCATCACGGACCATGGACCGGACGCCAAGTAGTCATCAGCCTCGCGGATCAATTGATCCAGCGCTGGCATCAGATCTGGATCCTTAGCAACAAGACGCTGCTTTGATCTTTCCAGAGATTCAGCAGAAAAAAGAAAGGTTGGAGGAAGAGGTGTCGCCATAGACCAAACCCTAGAAAGCACAGGAGAGAAGAAGCAAACCCCAAAATAAGCCTTCATTCACGAAGACCCCTTCTAAACAAAAAAAGCTGCCCTCTGGATGAGGGCAGCTTCTAGAAATTTACCGATTAACTATAGATCAACTATAACCTTCTTCATCGTGAGAAGATAGATCCAGCCCACCACGCTCATCCTCAGACGAAACACGCAGGCCAATCGTAACATCGAGAACCTTCAGGATGATAAAAGAAATGATACCACTCCAGAGGATCGTCACAACCACACTGATTAACTGTGCCCATACCTGAGCACCCATTGAGTCGTGTGCCATACCGGAACCTCCCAAAGCCACTGAAGCAAAAACACCGGTTAAAACAGCCCCTATAATACCACCGATACCATGAACCGCAAAAACATCCAAACTATCATCAAACTTAAACATCTTTTTGAGTTTCGTCGCGGCAAGATAACAGAATAACCCAGCTGCTATCCCGATAATGAAAGCACCCAGAGGCCCAGCCGATCCCGAAGCCGGTGTAATCGCCACCAATCCAGCCACCGCACCTGTCACCATTCCCAGAATACTGGGCTTACCATGATTCTTCCACTCGAGGAACATCCAAGTCGCACCAGCCGTTGCCGCTGATACTTGAGTGACCAGCATCGCCATTCCAGCAACACCATCTGCGGCTAGTTCACTACCCGCATTGAAACCGAACCACCCGACCCAAAGCATCGCAGCACCAATCACCGTGAGAGTCAAACTATGCGGCTTGATAGGATCCTTCATAAAGCCAATGCGTTTCCCCACCATGATACAGGCGACCAAAGCAGCCACCCCAGCATTAATATGCACGACTGTTCCACCTGCAAAATCCATTACGCCCAAATCCGCAAAAAGACCTCCACCCCAAGCCATGTGGCAGATTGGCAGATAGGAAAAAGTGAACCACAAAACACTGAACAATAGGATTGCACTGAACTTCATTCGCTCAGCAAACGCACCCACGATCAAC
>JAESUN010000225.1 GCA_016763045.1 Opitutaceae bacterium
AGACGATTACAAGGGTATCGTTTCAGTAAAGCTTCATCATGAAACACAATTCGATCTCTCTGCCCCTCAGCCAGTCTCACATCATTGGCATACAAAGGAGTCCATTTCACGGGAACACCAAACCAAGTGAAATCGATTTGCCAACCAGCCACCAACACTTCTTTGACGGGTTCTGAAAGGAAACATGAATAACGATCCAGAAAATCTGGTTTCTTCTTCGATTTAACGATAACAGACAATGCTGTTTGTTGACGTTTCAAGTAATCTATTAGCCCCTCAACTTCCTTTGCTTCAAGTCGTTCGTAAAAATCCAAAAAATCGATTCCAACAAGATTCAATCCATTAAAATTGCCATGCTTGTTTTTGCTTTGATAGCCCTTTCGATCATACCAGTCCTGAAAGGAGTCGGTTAACCGAAAACCTATTTCTAAATGCAAATGCGCTCTCTTCTTTGGAATTCCGTGGCCATTCGCCGTTCGCCCCATAATACCGATGAATTGCCCTTGCCCCACTTTATCACCAACAATCAAACTGGTATCAATGGACTGCAAGTGAGCATATAAACTGATAGAAGAAAGGCTCGTCGAGGAGTGTTCGATTACTATATATCGACCATAATTACTATTACCCGCTTTTCGGTTAATATAGCGGATGGAACCCGCATTTATGGCCATTACGCGATCCGTGGCCTCCCCTTGCTTGTTTCGCTGAATGGACTTTAAATCAATCCCTTCGTGAAACTGATACCCATTGCTACGAACACAGCCATAAAGCCCCGAGTAAACGTAACCCGAAACAGTGGGCTGAATATACTCCTTAAATGGCCGGCCTTCAGAATGTGCTTCATTCGGAGTCGGCCAGGATAATTCCACGTCCGAAGATGCCCTTAAAAAAAGGGGAAGAGAGGTACATGCTAAAAAGAAAAAAACAACAAAACGAACAATCACTTCTTAATTCCTCGATTTCCGTAAAGCACCTTGAATTTCTTCCGTCGTCTTTTTTAAATTATCGACAAGCTCTTCAAGCTCTTCATCAGGCAATTCGACAAAAATAAGGATATTCCCCGAAGAAAAAGGTTGATCGATGGTGCGCACACCAACCGACGCATTATTCAACGAAAGAACCAACCTCTTACTTTGATTATTTACCGTCAATCGATACAATTTCCGACCTGCTTTTTCGTTAAAATAAAAGGAAAGACATAAACCCAAATCAACTCTGACCAAGTCCACCTTTACAATTTCCGTTTCACTGAAAACAGGACTGGGATGAACCGCCAGAGATATGCCACTAAGAGGCAAGGTAACGGGCTGATTATACCCCTCTGATGGATTCATCTCTATATAAAAACGAGCGAGTACTGGTTCAAAATCGAGTTTTTTTGTCGTCTGACAACCTGAGGAAACTAAAAACGCGCCAAGAAGAAGTAACTTCCAGCCATTTAGAGACACAACCTTCGTTCGGAGAAGTTCCAGAAAACTAGAAAACAGGGTAGGGTTCATCATTTTCAACAATTCTCTGCATAATCTGGATTACTCAAACTAAGCGAACAAAAACGACCTTCACACAAAAGAAACAAGTAACCCCCCTTCTTTATTCAACGGGGAAACAATGAAGTAATTCGGTACCAACAGCATCCACAACTAAACGTCCTTCAGCCGTCAAACAGAGTCGATCATTCACCCCTTTCGTCATTTTTCCCTCTGCTATTAGAGAATCAAAGAGAGGCAACACCGGAGCTACTGGAATTTCGGGAAAACGTTCTTTGAGTTCTTGCAAACAAATCCCTCGATTCATTCTCAGACCAAAAATCAAGGCATCTTCAAATAAAAGCCGGTCTTCCAATAAAATCCTATCCGACTGCGATCGTTTTCCTTCTTTCAATTCCAGAAACCATTGCGCCTCATCAGAGACATTCGAACTTCTCCACCCTTTAAATTGCTCCGAAGCCGATGGGCCTACTCCTATCCACTCATACATTTGCCAAGTGTTAATATTATGAAGGCATTCATGCCCCTCCCGAGCATAGTTTGAGATTTCATATTGCCCATACCCTGCTTCCGCAAGCACTTCCCAGCTCTTTTGATAAAAAGCAACATCCTTTTCTTCATCGATCGACACTTTGCCATCCGACAATTTCACATAGAGAGCCGTATCTTCTTCAAATGTCAGACAGTAGGTCGAGAGATGGTCAGGAGCTAGTCGAACAGCCTCTTTCAAGTCCTCCTCCCAGTCTTTTGCTGTCTGACCAGGAATCGAAAAAATCAAATCTAAATTCACACTTGAAAACCCCACTTTCTGAACGAGGTCATAGGCTCTATAAACCTGCTTCAGAGAGTGTTGCCGCCCAAGAGCATCCAAAAAAATCTCTTTAAAAGACTGTACCCCCATAGAAATCCGGGTGACTCCTAAATCTTTCAATACCTTTAGTTTATCTTCCTTTATAGAACCAGGTGCCATTTCGACAGACCATTCAGGAACTTGCCCCGTAAACCTCTTAACAAGACCCCCAAGACTCTCCAGATCTTTCGCCGAAAGTATCCAGGCGTCCCCCCGCCCCAAAAAACAGTTTTTAAAGAATCGAATTGCCCAATCAAGGATAACTCTGCTTCAATGCCCTCAAGATACCGCTCAATTACATTTCGTGTTGGCTTTACCTGATAAAACGCACAAAAGTCACACGTTTTGGAACAAAAGGGAACATGGAGATACAAGCCAACTGGGGTTCGTTCTTTCTCGTAAGTTTTTTTATTCATGTTTTCATCCTTCTCAACCAATCGAAATTTATTTGCAAATAAAGAGATCTTTTCTCCTACAAAAATAGCTATGACGGACAAAAACCCTAACTCTGGCCCAGGCCGAATTCTACTTGGCATCCTTCTCTCTATCGGAGCCATTTTCTTAGCAGGTTGTGATCTTACGATCAAAAACCTGACTCCGGAAGATTTTTCAGAAAATCCATCGCAAGTCTATACCATCACAATCGAGGCTAGACCACGCGGTGCTTCTATTCGATCCGGTAGCGTCAGACCTCATATTGTCATCGATGGTGACATTCATCCAATGACACAAAGCGGGCTGGGCGGACATCTCTACGAATATGATTACCATCTGCCAGCTGGTCGGCAACAAGGCGCTTATTACTTCCTCATAAACTATGAGTATAAATCAGGCGACAAAGTAAAAGAAAAAGAAAAGTTCACAGGCCTTTTTAAGTTCAAAATCTTAAACCGTTATGCCTTATCGCTCGAAGTCAACCGTGCACCTGTCGGAGCAAAGGTAGCTATACTGGGCCGCGGATTCACCCAGCAAGACGTTGTTCTTGTTGATTCTCAACCAGCCAGAACCGTTTTCGAATCATCAACATCACTCAGTTTTTATGTTCCCGCCGTTTCGGGAGGAAGAAATCATACCGTCTCCATTAGTGGAGGAATGAACGTAGGGACACTCAGAATCGACGCATCTTCGATTCATGTAACGCCATCATCTCTCTCAATCCAAAAAGGAGGACAAGGGCTCCTTGCCTTTAGCACACCCTCTCCAGCACCTCCAGGTGGACTGCTGATCGATGTCACAACGGATATTCCATCAAGCGTCATCATGCCCGAAGTCATCATCCCCGAAGGAGCACGCTCTGTCAGCATCAGTATTACAGGTGGAGAACCTGGCGTAGGAGCTCTTTACATTATTTCTTCAGGTGCTGAAGAAATAATCATACCGATCTCTGTCAACTAATCGGAACGAAGCAGTTGTCTGCATCAGAGCAGATAACTTCACCCCCCCTTTAAAGTGACCATCACCAAACGATGGTCACTTCCTTTTTGGGCTTCTGGTTCATTGAAGATAATACCCGGCGCCTTGATCTGAGAGGACATTCCCGGGGAGACAAGAAGGAAGTCCACCCGACTGTAAACATCTTCTTTTTCGTAAAAATAAGTCCACCCCTGCCCATATGCATTCAAACATCTGACCGCCTCGCTAATCTCCGTCTTTCCGCGCTTCAAAAAAGACTTCATTGTCCTGGAAGATCGTGTGTCATTAAAGTCTCCAACAATCATAAAACGATCCAATTGAGGATTCTCATATCGTTTTAGAATATAATTCCGAACAGCCCGAGCTTCCCCTGTTCTTCGTATTTCAGACTCTGGATCCTCTTTTAGGTCAGTATAACGACTTTTTAAGTGCACAACAAACAAGCTCCAAGTTTTCCCATCTTCTCCAAAGATTACCTCTAAAACACCTCGTTTAACGCTCTCACGCTTACCCATATACTTAAACTGCAGATCGCCGGATTCAACACGTTTAAAAGGGATTTTTGAAAGGAGCGCCAGATGACGCACTTTATCTGCAGACTCCAATACATAAGCAAACGGATAGACAAGCCCCTCTGACGCT
>JAESUN010000226.1 GCA_016763045.1 Opitutaceae bacterium
ACCGAAGCCAATGCTTCTACTTCCTTACCCGTGAGATCATACCGATAATCCAAAGCATCCTTCAATCGAGTCACGTCAATTCTAGCCTTCTCAGCCAAACAAGCCTCCGTCATCCGAGCATGCTTCATCCCCTTCTCTAGGACATCTCCAAGCTCGTCTTCCAAGGCCATTTCTTCACTCATATCAGCATTGTATAAACGAATCATTCCTTTGATGCAAAAAAATGATTCTGTTTTCCGTATATTTTTAGCAATTTCTAATCAATGGAGAATACCCAACAAGAAATCCTCGATATTTTCACTAAAACCAATGCACTCCTTCGGGGGCATTTTGTCCTTCGCTCCGGATTACATAGCGGACATTTCTTTCAGTGCGCTAAAGTAGGAGAAAGCATGAAGGCCATAGAACGGCTATCAGAACTCCTCGTCGAAAAACTCTGCGCCCTAGATTACTCCACTGTATTGGCACCCGCCATGGGCGGGCTAGTCATGGGCCAGGAAGTAGCCCGTCAAACCGATTCCCGCTATATTTTTGCGGAAAAAGTGGATGATAAGCTCTCTCTTCGCAGAGGGTTTAAAATAGCTCCAGGCGAAAAGATCCTGATAGTGGAAGATGTTGTGACCAGAGGTGGTCGTGTTCAAGAGGCCGTTGATATTATCCAGGGAAAAGGAGGCCATGTTGCAGGAATTGCCGTCTTAGTGGATAGAAGCAATCGCCAGACTTCCTTTGATGCGCCTTTTATCTCTCTTCTCGAGCTCAGCTTCCCAACTTACCAAGCAGACCAGCTACCAGCAGAATTAGCCCAGATCCCAGTTGAAAAACCAGGGAGCTAAAACTGCCGTAGAAGGGATCTCTCTAATTCGCCCTTAAGAAAAGGGCGCTATTCCACTGTCACCATGACATAACGAGAGATACCTCGAATATTAATATAAAAGAGATTTCGGCCCTCTTTGAGGGCATTCTGAGCGGTTTCCAAATCCGAAACCTGGTGCCTGTTGATCTGTTCTATCACCATTCCAACAGCAAAGCTCTGACGATAAGGAGACTGAGGATCGACCTCTTTAACAACAATACCTGTTACCGTCTCATCAATTTGTAGTTTTTCACGAAGATCACTAGTCAAAGACTCCACATAAATCCCCTCCAAGATGTCATTTTTTTGAACAGTAGGGGTTGAAGCAATTTTGCTAGGGTCTTCCAATACTCCTAAAACAACATCAACCGTCTCCAGTTTCCCGTCTCGGAAATAACCTAGAGAGATGCTCGAACCTGGAGTCATCTGAGCAATTGTAAAACGAAGATCAGTCGAAGATTCAATGATATGGTCATTTACCTTCACTATCACATCCCCATGTCTCAACCCTACTGAATCAGCAGGACTCCCCTCACTTACGGAACCGACCAAAGCACCCTTTTCACTTTCCAGTCCAAATCCAGCAACTAAATCTGGATCCAGGTCTTGAATGCTAACGCCAAGAAAACCCCTCTCCACAGAACCGGTCTCGACTAAGCTATCCATCACACTCCCTGCCAGATTGATAGGAACAGCAAAACCAATGCCAATGTTCCCTCTGGACGTAGAAATAATAGCGGTATTAATCCCAACAAGCCGTCCCATAGCATCCACCAAGGCTCCTCCTGAATTCCCCGGATTAATAGAAGCATCCGTTTGGATAAAGTTTTCATATCCACCATCAATCAAACGGAGATTCGATCGGCCTGTCGCAGAAACGATTCCCATCGTAACCGTCTGCCCAACACCTAGTGGGTTTCCTACGGCAAAAACAACGTCGCCCACTCGCATGGAATCACTATCTGCCAAAGTCGCGTAAGGTAATTCCGTTCTATCAATCTTTAGAACGGCAATATCCGTGCGAGGATCCGTTCCAATAACTTCAGCCACGACTTCCTCTCCGTCATTGAGAGCGACTAGAATCTCATTAGCCCCTTCAACTACATGGTTATTTGTCAAAATATAACCATCTGCTGAAACAATCACACCTGGGCCCAAGCCCCTCTGGATTTGCTCTTTAGGCTGAGGACTCTGAGGTCCAAAAAATCGTCTGAAAACCGGATCGTTAAAGGGAATTCCATCCGTTCTTCCTCTGATGATTTTTGTGGAATAAACGCTCACCACTGCAGGCCGGATAAGATCAAGGCTATCTGCATAACTCGTAACAACCACTGACTTCACTTCATCGATCACAGTCTTATCAACCGTTATCTTCAATGGCGCCGGAGTCGAAGCCTCTGCTTCTACTTCCTTGTTGGCACTTTCAGGTGTTGTTACGTTTCGACTAGGAGCTTTGGTTCCCAGATAAACACTCACACCGTAAAAACCGATCATTAAGAGAATAAACCCGAAAAGAATCTTAAATTTCATAGCAGTCGACTTTGATATTATTCTACCGGCTCACATTCCCTGATAGAGTATAGACGTTTTGACTAGAAGCCTTTCACTTTGAAAAGGCTTGTCACACTTTCGTTCCCATGAATACGCATGATTGCCTCTCCGAGTAGCTCCGCGACACTCAATACCGTAATAGGTAAGCCCTTCGTTTCTACCGGGATTGTATTCGTCGTAATTAATTCATCAATTAGGCCTGAAGATAATTTGTCATATGCTTTCTCTGTCAGATTCGCATGCGTGACAGCAGCTCTCACTTTAACGGCTCCATGATCGCGACACATCTTTGCCGCAGCGGTTAAGGTCCCAGCTGTTTCCGTTATATCGTCTACCAACAAAACTTCACAACCCTCAACATCACCCACAAGATTGATCGCCTCAACTGTTGTCGCATCTACCCTGCGTTTTGCGACAAAACCCAGCCCCGCTTCAAACAAACCTGCGTAAGCTGCTGCCATTTTAACTCCACCAACATCAGGAGAAACAACCACAAGCTTTTCACCTCGAGTTTTGTTCAGATAATCGTAAAAAACCGGAGAAGCATACAGATGATCCACCGGGATATCAAAAAAGCCCTGAATCTGTCCTGTGTGCAAATCCATCGTAAGAACACGATTAGCTCCAGAAGCTACCAGAAGATTCGCAACCAATTTTGCTGTAATAGGAACACGAGGCTGATCTTTCCTGTCCTGGCGTGCGTACCCATAAAATGGCAGCACTGCCGTAATGCTTTTGGCCGAAGCTCGACGGATCGCATCCATCATGATCAGCATCTCCATAAGATGATGATTCGTCGGAGGACTCGTCGATTGAATGAT
>JAESUN010000227.1 GCA_016763045.1 Opitutaceae bacterium
AACCATAGGATTGCACTGAACTTCATTCGCTCAGCAAACTCACCCACGATCAACGCCGGAGAAATAATGGCAAAAGTCATCTGAAACGTTAAAAAGACCGACTCCGGAATCGTCCCTGAAAGCGAATCGACAGTCACCCCCTTCAGAAACAACTGAGAAAATCCACCAATAAAGCGGTTAACACCTCCTCCATCTGAAAAAGCCAGACTATATCCATAAGCGACCCACAAAAGAGTCATCACCAGAGCAATGGCAAAACACTGGCCCAAAACAGAAAGTATATTTTTTCTACGAACCAGTCCGCCGTAAAACAAAGCCAATCCCGGCAATGTCATAAACAAGACAAGAACAGTCGCAGTCAACATCCAGGCAGTATCTCCAGGACTTAACGTAGCGGTCGTCTCCTGAGCCATTCCCATCACGGGGAAGAAAGTCGCTGCAACGAGAAGCCAGAGCCAGTTTCGAAGCGAATGGAGAGGTTTCGGATAAAGAATAGCCTCCGAAGAAGCTGCGTGGAGATCGTTGGGTTTATTCATAATGAAATACGGGTACCCTGTCGTTTTAGCAGGATCCATGCCGACATTGAGCAGAACTCTGAAACAGCTCAAATTAAGCACCCAAACAAAGAAAAAATCGAATTCTAAGCGCGTCTCCTTATAAGAGAAGACCACCCGCAATCGCAGCCAGAACCACAACTAGCCACGAGCGAGTCTTTGCAAAAGCCAATAAACAGAGAGCCCCCAACGCAATTCCCAGGCTAGTCCATCCCGATATCCCAGAAAGGATCACAGGTCTATAAAGGGCCGCCAACAGAAGGCCTACGACAGCCGCATTGGCTCCCAATAAAAAAGCACGGACCCACTTGATAGCTCTCAGTCGATGCCAGAAAGGAATAACTCCAGCCGTCAGCAATAATGCCGGAAGAAAAATCGCCAGTAGACACCATAGCCCACCCAGGACACCTTTCGCATCACCCTCCATCACCGTTCCAAGATAAGCCGAAAACGTAAAGAGCGGACCTGGAACAGCTTGGGCGGCACCATAACCCGCCAAAAAAGAATCATTTGAAACCCATCCCGTCGGAACGACCTCTGCCTGCAGTAAAGGCAACACCACATGACCTCCCCCGAAAACCAAAGCACCCGACCGATAGAACGCATCAAAAACCTGTACCCACATATTTGGATAAACAAGAACGAGTAAAGGCAGCCCACAGAGAAGAAGGGCAAAAAGCCCCACAGAAGCTCCTCCCCAGAAAGGATGCAGCATCCGTTCCTCTGTTGGTTTTTTCTCCTCCGTTATCTTTGAACGATACAAAATCAGACCAACCAACCCCCCGAAGAGGATACCGGCAACCTGTCCATAGACCGATGCAGAGGCATAGATAAGAAATCCCGCCACCAATAGCGCCACAGCCATTCCCCAACCATCCCGGCAATGTTGTCGCCCCATCCCCCAAACAGCATGCGCCACGACAGCTACCGCTGCGGCTTTCAATCCATTCAGCCAACCCATCGCCCCAGCATCACCTAACCAGCTGATTCCATACGCAAACCCTATCATCAAAAAAGCCGAAGGCAGGGTAAAGGCAATCCACGCCGCCACGCCGCCCCAAAAGCCTCCCTTTAAAAGTCCTATCGAGAACCCCACCTGGCTACTCGCTGGTCCAGGCAAGAATTGGCACAAGGCAACCAGATCGGCATATTCCCCTTCATCCAACCAGCCTTTTCTCACGACAAACTCCTCCCGAAAATAACCGATATGAGCAATCGGACCTCCAAAGGAGAAACACCCCAGTTTCAAAAAAGTACAAAAAATAGATGAAAGCGTAATATCCATTATGATTAATATTTTTCAGACATCCCCTCTAAATCAAAATCCCCTGTTCCATTCTGCAACGTAATTCTAACTTCAAACATTAAACGAACCGATTTCTGATCATAAAAAGCACCTTCTCAGCTCTTCATAATTGACTGATGAAACCGTACGTAAAAACTCCCCCCTATGACTTCTGCCCCTTCTTCCTCAAAAGTTCGCATAGGAATCATCGGTATGGGTATCGGCCGTTTCAACGCCCGTGCTTTTGCCTCCAATCCCCGCAGCGAAGTTGTCGCACTCTGCGACCTGGATGAATCAGCGATGAGTGCCTTTGCCACCGAGCTGGATAACACCCCTCTTTTTTTTACAGATTACAAAGAAATCTGTGCCTGCGAAGACCTCGACGCCATCTTCGGCGGAACTCCCAACAAGCTCCATCTTCCCGTTTCGATAGAAGCGATGAAAAATGGCAAACACGTCCTACTAACCAAGCCGATTGCCGAGTCCGAAGAAGCCGCTGCTAAACTCGTTGAGGCGGCAGAAGTCGCAGGAGTTGTCAACATGATGTCACTCAGCACCCGATACGACAACCCCTGCCAACACCTCGGAAAACTCGTCAAAGAAGGCTTCTTCGGCGAATCCTATTACGCCCGCGCACGCAGCTCTCGCCGCAGCGGAATCCCTGACTGGAACCTCGGATACATCACCGAAGGCGGTGGAGCCTTCCGCGACATGGGTGTGCATGCACTCGATGCAGACTGGTGGCTACTCGGAATGCCAAAACCCATCAGTGCAACCGGCGTCTCCGGCGCCAAATTTGGGCCCAAAGGTGCAGGATACTGGGACTTCAATCAACCTGATGAAAAATTCTACAGCAAGTTTTCCGTCGATGATTATGCAGGTGGCTTTATTCGCTTTGAAAATGGCATTGGATTGCAGATCGAAAGTTTCTACGCCTCTCATCAAGCACCCAAAGACGAAATACAGATCGAGCTCTTCGGAACCGATGCCGGTGCTCAGCTCTCACCGCTAACACTTTACCAAACCGTTAACGGCGCCCCTCAGGACTCCAGCATCACTCTACCTCCAAACCTACCTTCTTCCTGGGAAAATATTGCAGAGCATTTCATTAGTTGTATCTTGGATGGAACGCCATGCGACGCACCTTTCCGCCAAGGTTGGCAGATTCAACAGATGCTCGAAGCCCTGCTCGAAAGTGCCCGTATCGGTAAAGAAGTCACGATAGCCTAAAACCCCTTAGACACGATGAACACAGAACCCTCTTCCTCCAACCCTCATCTCGCCACCTTCGGCGCTGGTTGCTTCTGGTGCGTTGAGGCCGCGTTCCTCAACCAGAAAGGTGTCCACTCAGCCATCTCCGGATACATGGGAGGACACATCGACGATCCCACCTACGAACAAGTCTGCGGCGGCCAGACAAACCACGCTGAAGTGGTTCAGGTCACCTTCAATCCAGAAGAGATTTCCTTCAAAATCCTACTCGATCTCTTCTGGGGTGTACACAACCCCACCACCCTCAACCAACAAGGCGCTGACCGCGGTACCCAGTACCGTTCCGCTATCTTTTACCATTCCGAAGAACAAAAAAGTATCGCCGAAGAATCCAAGATCCAACTCGATACTGCCGGCCACTTCGGACAACCCATCGTTACCGAGATAACGCCTGCCTCCACATTTTATCCTGCCGAGGACTATCATCAGGATTACTACAGTCGCAATAAAAACGCGCCCTACTGCCAAATAGTCATCCAACCAAAACTGAAGAAACTTGGAATCGAATAATTCGACCCAAGAAATACTCTTCTCTAAAGCAGTCTTTTCTCACCTACACTTCCAGAATATAGATATATGAAAACCCCTTCTCGCCGCACATTCCTGAAAGCTGCCGCCATTTCCGCTGGCTTCATA
>JAESUN010000228.1 GCA_016763045.1 Opitutaceae bacterium
ATTGGAGGAGATCATTTTACCAATGATCTGAGCGTTGGGTTGCGCTTGCCGACAAACCAGGCCGAAAACTTAAAAGTGCGTTCCGGCAATGCGATGGTATTGGTTCAAGATAAAAAAGAGAAGACGTGGCTCAATGGTGATTTAGCGATTGGTGATCGGCAAATTTCGCAGAAAGCGATCGAGCAAATTTTATCGGCCAGGACAGTTGAATTATTTGAGATTTTGAAGAAAACATTGGGCAATCAGTTTAAACCTGAATCATTGGGGAATGGGATTGTTTTAACAGGAGGAGCTTCTCGGCTTCCTGGGATAGATGAGGTTGCCTCTCAGGTATTGGGTGTTCCTGCTCGAACTGGTGAAAGTCCTGCTTGGGTGATGGAAGAGCTTTCAGAACCGGAATTTAGTACGGTTTTGGGTTTATTGAACTATGGTCTGAACTATCACGGTGAAGTGTCGGAAAAGAAACAGAATTCAAGAGGCTTGTTGGGCCGTGTTAAACAGATTTTTGCAACCGCTTAAAAGGATACAATCATGGATAATCTTATTCCAGAAGAAGAGTCATTATTTGAAAAAGAGGAGTTAATGGATCGTGAGATTTCCATAAAAATGTTGGGTATTGGCGGGGCTGGTTCAAATGCAATTGATCGACTGAAGCTAGGAAACCTAGATAGAGTGGGGATGACAGTTGTGAATACGGATAGCCAGGCGTTAGCAGCTTCCCCCGTAGAGGAGAAAATTTTAATAGGGAGTGCGTTGACTAGGGGGTTGGGAGCTGGAGGAGATCCTGAATTGGGTCGACTAGCAGCTGAAGCAGAACGTGATGTTATTGCTGAGGCATTGCGGGATGTGGATTTAGTTTTCTTGGTCGCTGGTATGGGAGGTGGGACAGGAAGTGGTGCTGCTCCGGTCGTGGCGGAGCTTGCTTCTCAATCAGGAGCTCTGGTCATTGCGTTTGTCACGATGCCGTTCACTTTTGAAGGAGGGCGCCGACTCAAGCAGGCAGATGAAGGCTTGATTGCGTTACGAGCTGTTTGTGATGCGGTGATTCCTTTGCCCAATGATATTTTGCTTCAACAGTCGGATGAAAATTCAAGTGTCTTGAATGCGTTTGCAAAAGCGGATGAATGGATTGATCACGCTGTCACGTCGATTTGGTCGATGTTGTTTAAGACAGGGCTTATCAATATTGATTTTGCGGCACTTCGACAGGTGTTTGCTCATAAGAGCGGAAAAACTTTATTTGGTATTGGCAGAGGAGAGGGAGAAAATGCAACAGGACAGGCGATCGAAAATCTCAAAATGTGTCCCTTGTTACATACCCCAGAGTTTTCACGGAAAGCGGACAGGTTGTTGGTGAATATTGTAGGTGGCCCTAATTTGTCTTTGACTGAGGTGAATGAAATCATGTCGGCAATTGCAGAGGACTTTGGCCGGGATCCTTATATCGTCATGGGGGCTGTTATTGATGAAGACTTGGCTGGGCAGGTGGAAATTTGTGTGATTGGAACGACTAATATCAATGCCCGTGGCGGCTATAATCAGGGAGATGTTGCCAAGGTTGTGAGGGTTTCACGGAAAGGAAGGATCATTCCGAAAGGGAAAAAGACTGTCCTCTCCGAAAAAGAGAAAAAAACTCCTGTAAAGGAGGAAGAAGCTCAGTCGATTCCGATATCCTTAGCTTTTGATCAGGATGAGTTTGCGTTTGGAGAGGCAGATAAACGAGGTCATTTCGATCACACAGAACGAAACTTGTTTGAAGGGCAGGATATCGATTTGCCGACTTATTTGCGAAAAGGAATAAAAATAAGTCTTTAATTGATCGAGTAACAGGCAATTGGGGATCAGGTTCAACTTTGCGGTTGAAAGAGCTTCCATGTGAGCATTTTTAAAAAGATCGCTTGTTTGGCTTAATGTTGTCTGTTTGCGAGGTTCTTTTGGTTTTAATTGGCTTTTTATGGGCCTAACAGTGTGATTTAGTATGTTTATTGATGAGGTAGTAGTGACGGCGACAGCTGGTGATGGAGGTCGTGGGTGTGTCAGTTTTCGTAGGGAAAAATTTGAACCGATGGGAGGACCCAATGGCGGAGACGGTGGGGCTGGAGGAAATGTGGTTGTTATGGCAGATCACGATATTAATAATTTAAATGCCTACCGATTTCGGCCGAAATGGAAGGCGAATCGCGGTGAGCATGGGAGAGGATCAAATGGATACGGGAAGGCTGGTGAAGATGTTATCTTAAGAGTCGCTCCTGGGACGGTGATCATTAGTGAGGAGACGGGTAAGGTCGTAGCTGAATTGCTCGAGAATGAAGAAAGTGTGGTTTTACTCAAAGGTGGAAATGGGGGATGGGGAAATACACATTTTAAGTCATCTGTTACACAAGCGCCTAAAAGAGCTAATCCAGGACAACTTGGCGAAACCGGGAAATTTCGGTTAGTGTTGAAGACGTTGGCAGATGTTGGGTTGGTTGGATTTCCCAATGCCGGAAAGTCTTCCTTGATCGGATTGATCACAAAAGCTCATCCCAAATGTGCTGCATATCCGTTTACGACACTTCATCCTCAGGTTGGCGTCATTGAATTTGAGCAGGATTATAAACGATTGGTGATGGCAGATGTGCCGGGTTTGATTCCTGGAGCAAGTGAGAATAAAGGGCTGGGTCATCGCTTTCTGAAACATATTGAGCGCTGTCGCATCTTGTTGATTATCATTGATATGGAAGGAACAGATGGCCGAGATCCTTGTGAAGACTACCTCCAATTGTTGGAGGAATTACGTCTTTATGATCCGCTTTTGCTGGATAAACCACGTTTGATCATCCCTAATAAAATGGATGGGGAAAACGCAGAGGATAACCTCAAAAGGCTTCGAAGTCTCAACTTAGGGGGAATCCTACCGATATCATGTTTAACCGAAGAGGGTATTGCTGATTTGAAAGAGCAACTTTACCTAAGGGTTACACCTCTAGAAGAGGTGTGATTTTTGGGAGCCGTTAGGCTGTTCTTTTAAAAGGCAACCTTCGATCTAATCTCCCTAAATATGTCAGAGTTCCGATCCCTTCTTATGAGGTCGAACCGATTACTCGGTGCGAATCTTGTTGAAAAAAGTCTTGTCAAAATTGAAGACCTTGAAAAGGCGAATGAACGTCTTTTCGACTTGATTAAGACAGGAACGGGCAGAGAGGCGAGTCTTCTGGCTATCTTGATTCAGGAGGATGAGGCGTTGTCGGAGGATGCTCTTCTCTCTTTTCTCGTGGAAGAAGAGGGCTTGGCGTTGATTGATCTAGTCGATGTTGATACCCCAAGTGAGCTGAAAGGTACTATTGAGGCAGATGCTTGCTGGAGTACTTGGACGGTTCCTTTTGATAAAGAGGGAGATTTTTATTATATAGCTACTGCCTATTACTTGAGTCCTCTCGCTAGAGAATATTGGGAGAAGAAACTTGAGGGTCATATTATTTGGTATGGGACAACGATGTCTTCAATCATAGGCTACATGGAACGTTGTCAAGACGAAGGGCTGTTAGTGGGCCTTTCAGAGGATTAAGTTATGGCGCTTGGAAGACTTCAGACAACTATCATAAAAAACCTTCGTCGGTTTGAGCTGTTAAGTGATGAGCAGGTGGAGAGTATACTTAATAGTCCCCCAGGGATGACAGGTGAGGCACTTGATCAGCTTTTAGTGGAGAAGTACCAGGTCGCTTCTCAGTATCTTCTAGTTTCCAAAGCGAGAGCTTTTAGGATGTCACCGTTTAATGCCTCAAAATTGCAACTGCATAACGGGACTTTTGAGCTGATTGATTTAGAGTTTTGTCAGAAGAATCTCGTGTTGCCAGTTAGTTCAACCAATGAATTCATTATTGTCGCTTTCTCGAAGCCTTTCGAACTGACGATTTCCCATAAGATACAGGAACTTTCTGAAAGAAAAGTCATTCCACTGCTTTCGAGTGAAAAAGATATTAGAGAGAAGCTAAATACTGATTCATCGAGATCCGATGAACAATTTGCTGATGTTGTCGAAGCGGTTGGTGTGGAATTTGATTCGGGAGATTCTGAATTCGGTGATGCAGATGCCGAAAACGAAGAGTCTGCTCCTATCATTCAGTTGGCAGGTCGTATCATCGAAGATGCGCACCGTAGTGGAACAAGTGATATTCACATTGAGCCTTGGGAGAAAGAGATAATCGTTCGCTACCGAATTGATGGTGTTTGCCAGGAGAAGCTGAGGCTACCTTTTAAAGTCGGACCTGCGTTGATTGCTCGGTTGAAAATAATGGCCAATCTTGATATTTCGGAGAGGCGTCTACCGCAAGATGGTCGTATTGTGTTTAAGCACTTTACGAAGAAGAACGTGGATATTGATTTACGTGTTTCGACTGCTCCTCTTAATCATGGGGAAGGGATAGTGATGCGTATTCTGGATAAGCAAAAATCAACGCTACCACTACCTGCGTTAGGTTTTTCGGAAGCGAATCTTGAAATATACAGAGAGGTGATCCGGCAGCCATATGGTATGATTTTGCATTGTGGACCAACGGGCTCTGGTAAGTCGATGACGTTGTACTCTGCTCTTAATGAAGTGAGCTCTCCTGAGACTGTTGTTCGTACGGCAGAGGATCCTATTGAGTATACTCTTCCGGGGATTAATCAGATGCAGATGAATCGTAAGATTGGTCTGACGTTTTCGAGTGCATTGCGCTCTTTCTTGCGACAGGATCCTGATGTGATTCTGGTTGGGGAAATTCGTGATAAAGAAACTGCAAATATAGCTGTAGAAGCGGCTCTGACGGGGCATTTGTTGCTGAGCACATTACATACAAATGATGCTCCAGGGACTATCGCTCGTTTGACAGATATGGGTATCGAAACTTTTATGATTTCCTCTTCGTTGTTATGTGTTTGTGCTCAACGCTTAATGAGACGGGTTTGTAAAGTGTGTCGAGTTTCTTACGAGCCAGAGGGAAGAGAAAAAGAAATTTTAGAAAAAGCAATTGGGTGGAGTGGGTCTATTTTTAAGGCAAAACATGAAGGATGCTCACGGTGTAATGGCGTTGGCTATAAAGGTCGAATTGGTATCCATGAGTTGATGAAGATTAGCGAAGACCTTATAGATGGCATTAACAACGGGGTTGAAACATCTGATCTCAAGAAAATAGCCATGGCAAATGGAATGAAGACTCTTCACCAAGATAGTATGGAGAAGGTGAAGCTTGGTATCTCTTCGATTGAAGAGGCTCTTTGCACTGTTCCTCAGGACCTCTGATAGAGGAAGGCGGAGGGCTTTAAACTATGTGCGTATAAATACCTCCTCCGATCAATTGATCCTTTTGATAAAGAGCGAGGACTTGGCCTTCTGCGATGGCTCGTTGAGGATTCTTGAATAGGATGCGGGCGCTTCCATCAGGTAGAGGAATGAAGGTGATGGGAGTAGAGGGATCTCTGTAGCGCACCCTAGCTAGTAATTGTTTTTCTTCGATAATGGGGCCATTTAAAAAACTGAGGTTTTCGACAATGACCTCTTTGGTATACAAACCAGGCGCTTTTGTAGATTCAAAAGCAACTACCAGTTGATTGCTTTCTATTTTTTTACCGACGACGACATATCTCTCAAAGTCAGTATTCGAAGGGATGCCGATTCCTTTTCTTTGGCCAATGGTAAAGAGATGAAGGCCTTTGTGGGTTCCAAGGATTTTATTGTCATTTGCGCGGATGATTTCGCCAGGTTTATCCGGGACATACTGGCTGAGAAAATCCTGCATACGTATGTTTCCGATAAAACAGATGCCTTGGCTGTCTTTTTTATCTGCGTTTGGCAGTCTTGCTTTTGTGGCTATTTTGCGAAGTTCTGGTTTGAGGAGATGTCCAATCGGGAAACGGGCATGGGCGACTTGATGTTGTTGCATCATGGCCAGGAAATAGGACTGATCTTTATTTCCATCTGCTCCACAGAAAACACCAAAGGTATCGGCATCAATTTGGCGCCTGATTGCGTAATGACCTGTGGCAACGGCCTCGAAACCATTTTTCAGGGCGTAATCAAGGAAAACACCAAATTTTATTTCTCGGTTACACATGACATCCGGATTTGGAGTAATGCCTTCTCGATAGCCTTTTAGCAGATAATCGACGATGGTCTCGCGGTATTCTTTCATCATGTTAACGACCCGAAACTCAATTCCTATGGTTTCGGCCACTGCGCGCGCATCTTCGATGTCTTGTAACCAGGGGCAATCCCCCAGGATATTATCTTCGTTGATCCAGTTCTTCATGTATGCACCCACAATATCTTCTCCTTGTTCTTTGAGAAGATAGGCTGCGACACTGCTGTCGACTCCACCGGACATTGCTACGAGGGTTTTGCTCATGAATAGATAGGATACTTAACAGTGATTAGGGCCTGGCAATCAAGTCGGTTGTGAATTGTTTTTCAAATGAAGGGTTTTTTCCGGTCGCAGTTTATACGTATAAAAAGCATCAGAGATGAGGATATGGCTTGTTGATCCTTCATTGAAGTCCTATCTCTGCGGTTACTTTTTCTCCTATGATTTCCATTAAGCAGAATATTCAGATTTTACGAGCTGTGCTGGAGACCCCATCTTCGGGTCGGATTGAAATCATGTCTGATTGGAATGAGGAAATCCTTCCAAGTTTTATTTTAAAAGGTGATTCGGATAATTTTTTACAAGTATCGCCATTGCATCCCCATGAATTTGGCTTGAAAAATGGTTTTTTTGGAATCGAAGGGAAGGTTATTTGTTTTTGTGTCTCATTAGACGAAATTCCGGAAGATATTGTTGAACCGATATATGTCGGAGGGAGTTTTAATCGATGGGGAGATGTTATTGGCCAACCAGAGTGGGAGATGGAAAGGACACACCTATATGGAGTGGATGTCCTTCTCTGGAAGGGTCCCATCGAAATTCTCGAAGGAGATTCTGTAAGGCAGTTTAAGTTTATAACCTCCTCAGGCCAATGGTTGGACGTTGCAGAGGACGCGAGCAATCTGGTTCTTGATGGTGATGGAAATCCTAATTATCTGGTTTTGGAGCATTGCACAGGTAGGCATTGGTTCTCCTTCACGTTGCCAGAGGAGTTGGATCTCTCTGTTAATTATCAAGTGGATCTAGCTGTCCCCTCAGACAACACAAAGGCAGTGACACTGCGTCCGGGAAAGTTTTTCTATGAACTAAAGTCTGAGCTGGAGATGGGTGCGATTGTCTCGGGAGAACAGACTGTTTTTAGACTATTTGCGCCGAGAGCGAAATGGGTGAAAGTTGTTATTTTTGAGCAATTAAATGAGCCCAAATCAGAGGAATGGTATGATTTAAAACGGTTGGAGGACGGTGCGTGGGAATTGCACTTAGAGAAAGATTTGCACGGGTGCTTTTACTGGTATCATTTGGATGGGCCATGCAATGAATTTTGTCATCTTGATGCCGAGACAAATGTATTAGATCCATACGCTCTGGCGGTGGTGAGTCGAGAAGGCCCCGGGATCATTTTAGATAAAGAGAGAGTGTCGAATGATGGGTGCTTGGAGTTTAAAGCGCCATCTTGGCAGGATCTCGTTATTATGGAATCTCACGTGCGCGATTTGATCTCAGAGGCTCCTGCTGGGTTGAGTAATAATGAGCGTCGGGGTTTTAGTGGATTGAAAAAATGGATACAGGAACCGGATTTTTATCTAGGGCAGTTGGGTGTAAATGCGATTGAGCTACAACCTGTGCAAGCGTTTGATCGGAAGGAGGTCGATGAATACCACTGGGGGTATATGCCGATTAATTATTTCTCCCCAGATGCAGGGTATGGACTTGATTCGGCTCATGGCTCGGCGGTGACCGAATTAAAAGAGGTGGTTGATGCTTTCCATCAAAGAGGGATGGCCGTGATCTTAGATGTTGTCTATAATCATGTGGGTGAGCCGAATCATCTGCTTTTTATCGATAAACTTTATTATTTTGAGCTCGAACAAGATGGAGCTCTGAAGAACTGGAGCGGTTGTGGAAACGATCTACGTTGTCGCTCAGCAATGAGTCGCCGATTGATTATCGATAGTCTATTACATTTTATTCGTTTTTACCGGATTGATGGTTTCAGATTTGATCTCGCTGAATTAATCGGTTTCGAAGTGTTACAGGAAATAGAAGGGGCCTTAAAAGCCGTTTGCCCGGAGATTATCCTCATTGCGGAGCCATGGAGCTTTAAGGGGCATATAGCGAAAGACTTGAGGGAGACGGGTTTTTCCTCCTGGAACGATTCTTACCGAAATTTCCTTCGGTCGTATGTTAAAGGAAAAGGGGATAGAGAGGGGAGTGAATACTTCTTGAAAGGATCTCCGGGTCATTTTGCTAGTTGGCCGGCGCAAACGGTAAATTACGTAGAATCCCATGATGATGAGGTTTGGATAGATATTATAACAGAGAATGAAAACGGAAATGGGTTTTCTCCGACGGGGAATGATGTGCG
>JAESUN010000229.1 GCA_016763045.1 Opitutaceae bacterium
ACCGCCAATCATCCCTCATTTTTTTTGATGGGATAGCGTAAGAAAAAGGGAGGCGCCCATGCGCCTCGCCAGCATAAAGCAGACCAAATTTCGTCTGGTTTAATAGATAGTCACATAAGCATCCATGCCACCATCGAAGTATCCGATGTAATATCGGCCTGTAGCATTGGTGCTGTCCACCCATGCATTGGCATCCGCATTAATCGGACCAACAAGAGCCCACAAAGAATTTGCTATACCTGTAGGGTTACCATTGCCGTTTCCTACATCACAATGGTCGGCAATTTCGTTGCACCAGACGGAAGTGCCTGTATTGTGTGCGGCGTAAAATTCCACATCAAGAGAGGCATGCGCCGAGATCACGAACAGGCCCGTAAATAGGACCGTAACTAAACTTTTTATTAGGTTTTTCATTAGTATTATCTATTCGAGGTTAATATTCGCTATGGTGGGCAAATCAAAGACACCTATTAAGATAAAATAATTGCCTCTCTTATAATAGCCCCCTCCAAAGCATTTATAATAGATTGTCTATAGGTCATGCGCCCAGAAGTCAATATCAAATTAACACGATATTATAATCCTAAAACAACCGACAGTTGATCATTGAAATCACAACTTAGTTGTCGCTCTCACATTTCCCACCGTGCAAGTGTCGTTGGGTTTACCCCCAGAAATAGTGCAAGACGGGTCTGAGACCACCCTCTAGCCTTTCGGTAGATAGGATGGAGCCGTTCGAAATGTTTGCTGGCTGAGGGAGTGGACTGTAGCCCGAACCATCGCAGATCTGGAAAAAGTGGAAGAGATTCAGACTCATCATCTACTGGAAGCTATTCAATACCGGAGCCTAGATCGGAATCTCTTTTATTAAGCCCCTTACATCAGAAAGGTCCATTCGCTTGAGCACAAAAAAGCCCGATGCAATGATCGGGCCCTTTCATCACTCCATAGAGAGATTTCTAGAATCAATCTGCTCAGCCAAGCACTTCCTCTGCTTTAAAGAAGCGAGCAATCTCAATCGCTGCATTTTCATCACTATCCGATGCATGCACGACATTGATCATCATATCTTTGCCATAATCTCCACGAATCGTACCTTTTTCCGCCTTCGTAGAATCAGCTGGACCCAATAAATCACGCACCTTCTCAACAATATTATCGCCAGAGAGAGCAAAGACCATAACAGGACAAGCACTCATAAATTCCTCAATTTCCGGATAAAAAGGCTTATCTGCAACATGCGCATAATGTTCACGCAACGTAGCAGGATCCATCTGCATCATCTTCCCTGCAATAATCGAAAAACCAGCTTCTTCGAAACGTGAAAGCACATCTCCAACATGGCCGTTTTGCATGCAATCCGGCTTGAGAATAATAAGAGTTTTGTTCATAAATCGGGAAGAAGCTAGCAACTCATCGTGTTTTGAAAAGCCTAGATTTTGGTGAATTTTCCTGGATTCCTACCCAGCACCTTGAGACAAGCTCAAATTTCTAAAAAACATTATCGCTTCTATCTTAAAGCGCACGAAAAACCAGCGAAGCATTCTGACCACCAAAACCTAGATTATTAGTCATCACAGTTTTGACAGGCATCTCCTGTTTCGTATTAGGGACATAATCCAAATCGCACTCAGGATCAGGTTCGTTATAATTGATCGTAGGGGCAATCACTCCAGTCTGGATAGTCTTCACGGAAATAGCCGATTCAACGCCTCCAGCTGCGCCCAACAAATGCCCAGTCATTGATTTCGTAGAACTGATTTTTAGTTTATAAGCATGCTCACCAAAGACATTCTTCATAGCTAATGTCTCAAATTTATCGTTGAAGGGAGTCGATGTCCCATGAGCGTTTATATAATCGATATTTTCAGGCTCTTCTCCCGCAGTCTTCAGCGCTTGATTCATGGCCAAGGTCAAACCTTTACCCTCCGGTTCCGGCTTTGTGATATGGTAACTGTCACAAGAAGCACCGTAACCAGCTAGTTCACAATAGATTTTTGCACCTCTGGCCTGTGCATGCTCAAGAGTTTCTAAGATCAAAACACCTGCTCCCTCACCCATTACAAATCCATCGCGACCTTGAGAAAAGGGTCTACTGGCGCCTTCTGGATCATCATTACGTCGACTCATCGCTTTCATTGAGCAAAATCCAGCAAACCCTAGAGCCGTAATGGAAGCCTCACTCCCTCCAGCAATCATCACATCCGCATCTCCTACCCGTAACGTTTTTAAAGATTCCCCAATACAATGAGTTCCCGTCGCACAAGCACTCACAATAGAAAAATTGGGGCCGCGAACACCATATTCAATCCCGATCATCCCACTGGCCATATTTGCGATCAATGACGGAATCATGAATGGTGACACCTTGCGGGGACCACCCATAAAAAGAGCTTTGGCCTGAGCTTCGATGGTCGCCATCCCTCCGATACCAGATCCCACAAAAACACCAATCCGAGCCGGGTCTTCAGTCTCAAAATCGAGGTTGGCGTCTGCAACGGCTTCTTTCGCAGCAGCCATCGCAAAATGCGTATAGCGGTCATTACGACGGACTTCTTTAGGATCCATGTAGTTACGGGCATCAAAATCACGGATCTCACCGCCTATTTTGCTCGTAAAAAGAGTGGTATCAAAAGAATCAATCAAACTGACACCAGACTTACCAGCTGTCAGGTTAGACCAAAAAGTATCCACTTCCAACCCCAGCGAGGTGATAACACCTAAACCAGTAACAACGATTGTTTTGGGGGAGTCTGGATCTTGCATAAAAAAAAGCTCTGCACTTGCACCTGTCAAATCGGTACGAGAACAGAGCTGAAAGTCAATTCGAGTTACTTATCTTTAAGAAGCGGCTCTTTCCCCGATGTATTTAGTTACATCTCCGACGGTCTGCAGCTTTTCGGCATCAGATTCTGGAATTTCTCCGTTAATCTCATCCTTAAACTCTTCTTCAAAGGCCATGATAAGTTCGACTGTATCAAGAGAATCGGCTCCAAGATCATCCAGAAAGGAAGCTTCTGGTGTGATTTGCTCTTCATTAACATTCAATTGGTTAACAATGATTTCTTTGACACGTTGTTCTGTTGTTTTCTGATCGCCCATAAGTTTTGAGAAATATTAATTAATTAATTAACTGTAAATGTTGGCATCACATCACCATGCCGCCGTCAATGGTAAAAACTTGTCCCGTCACATATTTAGACTCCTCCGAACAGAGATAAGTGACGATATTTGCGATATCAGCCGCCTCTCCAAATTTTTTCAACGGAATATTGGCCAAGATGGCCTCAGAAGCATTTTCCACAAAAGATGCGGTCATATCCGTTGTAATAAAGCCAGGAGCAACTGCATTACACGTAACAGAACGTGAGGCAAATTCCCGCGCTACACTCTTGGTAAAACCAATCATCCCAGCTTTAGCCGCAGCATAATTTATTTGCCCAGCGTTACCAGCAATCCCTGAGACGGAGGTTATATTAACAATACGGCCCCATCGTTTACGTGTCATCGGACGCGCCAGCCCTTTTGTCCAATAAAAACAACTCGAAAGATTCGTATTGATCACACTACTCCAATCATCCTCTGACATCCGGAAAAGCAATCCGTCCCGAGTAATCCCAGCATTGTTAACCAAGATATCAATCGTCCCAAATTCATTCAATAACTCTTCACAGACCTGCTTAACTGCTGGCCCATCGGAAACATCCACTGCAACTGCTTTGGCTTTTCCTCCATTTGCATTTATTCCTTCAGCGACTGCACCGCATGATTCTGGAGACTTACTGACACAAATGACATGTGCGCCATTCGCTGCCAACATCTCAGCTATTGCTTTTCCAATTCCTCTGCCAGCACCTGTCACGACAGCAATTTTATCTGTTATGGTATAACTCATCCTAATTTTTTTGATTTTTAATAGACATCACGTTGATAACGTTTCTCTTTTTTCATGGCTTTTACATAAAGTATGGCATCAGCCGCTTCCATTTCGCCATATTCTGCAATTAGCTCATGCAGAGCGGTATCCACATCCTTAGCCATACGCTTGGCATCCCCACAGACGTAGAAATGTGCCCCACTCTTTATCCATTCCCATAGCTCAGAGCCATTTTCCCTGATTCTATCTTGGACATAAATTTTGTGCTCTTGATCCCTGGAAAAAGCCAAATCGAGACGGTTCAATAAACCCTTTTCAAAATAAGCCTGAAATTCTTCTTCATAAAGATAATCAAACGCCCGATGCTGATCCCCAAAAAACAACCAATTACGCCCAGTACTCTCGCTGAGATTTCTTTCCTGCAAGAACGCACGAAACGGAGCAATTCCAGTCCCCGGCCCTACCATAATAACATCTTTTGTAGTATCTTCTGGAAGCGCAAAGTGTGAACTTGCCACAAAAACAAGCACGGGCGTCTTATCTATTTCAACCCTATCTGTGACAAAAGTAGAACAAACCCCGATTCGTTTCCGGTTGTTCGTTTCATACCGAACAACAGCAATCGTCAGATGAATCTCATCCGGATGTTGAAGCGGAGAGGATGCAATCGAATATAATCTGGGCATCAAACGCCTCATCAAATCGACTAATTCCTGAGCTGTTATTTCCGCACTCGGATGCTCTTCCAATATATCGATGAATTCACGATCTGAGAGATAGGCCATCATCTCTTCCTTCCTATCTGGGGAGATGAGGGCTTCCAAGTGAGCTCTTTCACTCTGGTCTATGACTTTTTCTAATAAAAAAACCAGCAGCTTTTTAGTTGGGCTCGCCAGCGAGAGCTTGGATAAAAGGGCTTCTCTAAGTAAAAAAGCCTGATCACTCTTCGGAAGTGAAACAGATTCTTCTCCCGAAAGCCTCAATACACCTAGGAGTTTTTCAACAGCCTCTGGTTCGTTTTGAGAATAAATACCCAAGGAATCTCCAACCGAATATGAAAGTCCACTACCTTCGATTTTTACGATAAAATGTCGAGTTTCCTAATCGAGTCACCACGGCTCAAAAGTCGATTTTCTGTGATGACTGACGGAAAAGGATTATTTTTATCGTACGTAAAAGATTCCATAACTAGGGGTACATGCCCGTTTGATAAGGGAAAATAGCTCTCAAAAGACGAGACATTGTTTCATTTCTCAACAGAGAACCTTTTAAGGGCTCTAACTTGAGACTTCCAATCAATCAACAGAACACATTACCTCATCCTGTGAAAACAATAGATGCTGTAAGAATCCACAAATTTCTGGCTGATGCTGGGTATTGCTCGCGACGAGCAGCCGAAGTCCTAGTCACTGAAGGCGCTGTCACCATAAATGGAAATCCCGCTCAAATAGGCGTAAAAGTGGTACCAGGGACGGATAAAATCCGGGTACATGGAAGCTTGGTTCATTCAACGGAACAACCAAAAGTCACTCTCGCCATACACAAGCCTAAGGGACTGGTCTGCACCAACAGAGATCAGCACAATCCTCATACGATCTTTGATCTCCTCACAAAAGATCTCAACAAACTACGTTTTTTCTGTGCAGGACGACTCGACAAAGGCAGTGAAGGCCTCGTTATCCTGACAACTGATGGGAGCCTTGCCAATCGACTCATGCACCCTTCTAGCCTCATCGTGAAGCAATATAGAGTCTGGTTAAAAACACCTTTGCCAAAAAGTAAACTAGCCATCTTGACCAAAGGCCTCACCTATGAAGGTGACCGCCTGAAAGTTGAAAAAGCACGTCTCATGGGACAGCGTAATATCTCTGAATCTCAGATCATTGATGTTCAAATGCATCATGGAAAA
>JAESUN010000230.1 GCA_016763045.1 Opitutaceae bacterium
AGATCGACTATCCAACCATAGTACTTTTGATCTCCGATTACTCGGCCACAGCCCACTAATCTCGCCTCAGAAAAAGCAAAACAAACAAATGAACTGCACCTGAACGCTTCGCTAATTTCGCTTTCAATTCTTCCGGTCCATCCAACAGAATCGAATAGAGACCTAACTGCGGACCAATCTATCTCTTCCATATTCGATTTTAGGATCACATTATATTTTCTTTCCAACATTATATTAACCTACAGCCCATTTCGGAATGATAGGGTCCAACCTGACGTATCACAACATGAAAACCTTCAAGATTCCTATCAACCCTTGAAAAAGGTAAAGGAGTAGAGATCGGCATTTCGGATAGCGAAACGAAGTTTCACCACCTGCCCGGATAGCTGGCTCAAATCGCTACTCCCATTCCATTGTACAATGCGCTTAATCTGATTGGCAGTATGAATCAAGTGACAGTCAGACAAACTGTATCCCTCAATTGCCATGCCGTATTCATCCTGGATTTCTACTGCAACCGTTCCGGTGGCAGACGTATCCACATTCAACTCCAACTGCTCTCCACTAAAGGTTAACAAAGATGTGATAAATTCACCTCCAGTGTAATCGCCGCGAACAGAGATAAAACCATCTTTTCGCATCTCGTGTCGTCGAATCAGAAAGACATTCTTTTCCGGTAAAAAGGCCTCTTTTTCCACCAATCTGTTTTCAGTATCCTGATACCTATCTCCTCTATTGGCTCCGTGCAAATTATCCGTATCCAAACTATAGAGATAGAGTTTCCCTTCGGATCCCGGCACAACACCGTGCACCATATAAATAGAAGCAGAATCATCGTCTCCCCTGAAGCCCAGATTGATAAACGGTTTTCGATCATAGCGATGCCAATGGACACCATCTCTACTGGCCGCAAATCCGACATCAACCGGCCCGGCATTCATTGGCGCTTCATCCGCATATCCCTTCATAAAGGATCCATACTTATAATAAATGGACGGAAACATATAGTAGGCATTCTCGGCATCGGACTTAATCGTGGCATTCGTATAGATATCAGACCCCGCAATCTCACGATTATTGGTCTCATCCCACATGGGACTATCCAACACATCTGCTTCCAGCACATCTTCCATTTCTTCCACCACGGGGAAGGAATGAAGATCGTCACTCTCTGCTCGCGCAACAGACCTGTATTGCCCAGTCGCCAGCTGCTTATTCTTTCGGACGTAGGCCACGTACTTGTTCAAGCGATCATCCCAAAAGATAACGTTTTGAGAATCCAAATGGGAATCCCTGACGTTGATCATCTTTCCATTGCTATCAAAATCCGCCGTGATGTGTTTCCCTTCTTTATCAAATTCCTTATGATAAGTAATCACCTTATCAATCTTTCGTTCCCATTGAAGGCCGTCACTTGAGGCATAAATACAAAGCTCCGGATAAGCTTCTCCCGGCCTGGTCAGCATCTTAAATCTTTCCGCCTCAACTGCCTTTGGATCCAGAAAAACCATACAGTGACAATCATTGATGTATTCCTCTCCTGTAGCGCCCGCCCCAATCACGATGTTTGTCTTTTCTCCAAACCTTCCATCATCAAGACCCAGCGCTGGTTTTTCCCAGGTCTTTCCATCCCTGGACGTCGCATACGCGATTAATCCTCCTAAAATACCATCGGGTTTCGCGGACAACAGCACATACCACATCTTGTAGAGCTCATCTTTTTCATCAAAGAGAACGGAATTGTAGCCAGCGATTCTTGCCTCCCACGGGGAATCGCCCGTGCACATCTCCCACGGCTTTTCGCATCGAATCGCCACCTCACCTGTTTTGACTGGCTGGTGCACCTCCAGCTTCACTCCGAAAGACTGTTCGAGGAACAGACCATCAATGAAGACCTGTTTTTTATCAGATAAATTTAGAACCTTTTTTGATCTGTTCATTTTGTCGAATCGTGGGGTGTTCTTCTTCGTAAATAGTCAAATCCCCAGCCAGAGCAAAGAGCAAGGCCATAACCCTTCTAGGGTCTTTTTAGTTCTTAAAAACAGCCTCGATAAAACCCGTAACAAGCGGGTGAGGATTCTCCGCCGTCGAACGTTTTCATGCTCTCCAGCACCAATTATTCCTCCACCGTTTGAGAAGTAAATACTGGCGGATCCATCTGCAGATGCAATTAGTGTGTAAGCGGATTCTGGAAAACCGGTTTCCATCATTACTGCCCATACTTTCTTTCCTTTTAGCCAAGGCATTTCATCCGGATTGCTGTTCAATACGAGGTTTCGCATATTCTTGTAAATATCGACAACTTCAAAGTTGGAAGGATCATCGCTCGCAAACATACGAAAAAAAGGATGAGAGGAACGTTGCCATTATATTATAAATAGGGTTTTAATTTCATTTTGTAGAACTTCAAATTCGAAATTTTTCAATGCCGCCCGATCAAGAACCCCTCGTATCGATCATCGATGACGACTCTTCGATTCGTCGAAGCCTAACTCGCCTTTTAAAATCCGTGGGCTATCGAACAGAGACCTTCGATTCTGCAATGTCGTTTTTGGAAAACGGACAAAGACCCAATTGCCTTCTACTCGATATCACTTTGCCAGGTATGTCGGGCTTGGATTTACAAACAATGTTTATCGAAGGAAACCTGGATACGCCTATTGTCTTTATTACAGGCCAAGGGAAGATTTCCTTGGCAGTAAAGGCAATGAAATCCGGAGCCGTTGATTTTCTAGAAAAACCCTTTCAAGATAAGGATCTCTTTAGAGCAGTTCGAAACGCTATCGAAAAAGATCACTCTGCGAGAGCATCGGAAAACTCCAATAAGGAGCTTCGTCACAAGATATATTCGCTCACCCCCCGCGAACATGAAGTGCTCACATTCGTCATATCAGGCTTACCTAATAAAGCCATCGCAGTGGAACTGGGTGCTAGCGAAAAAACCATCAAAGTGCATCGAGGTCGTTTCATGCATAAAATTGGCGCGTCATCCATCGTCGAACTAATCAGATTAGCAGATAAGGCAGGCATCCAACCTGTATTCACAAAAACTTAAAACATTTTATTAGCGAAAAAAACAATCAACCAGAGACATAACGCATACCTCCAGACACACCGCTTAAAAACAAACATTACACCCCTATGACGAAGGGATGGGATTAAGCATCTGTAAATCGATCATTCATAGATCAGGAGGACTCATTGAGAAGATTTTCCTGATTTCGCTCGAGACTCATAAACAACTAAGTGTGTATTGAGTTTAATAAGTATTCTAGGCATAATACAAAGATTCCAATGCCTAACCATAGACTGATCGCTATCATCGACGATGACCTATCTTATCGTAAAGCAACCGAAAGGTTACTGCACGCTTATGGATGGGAATGTCGAAGTTTCGAATCCGCAAAGGCATTTCTAGATATAGACAAGGTGGAGGTGATCAGCTGTTTACTTCTCGATATTCACATGCCGGAAATGACGGGGATCGATCTTCTGAAACAACTCCGATCCAAAGGCATCGAGATTTCATGCCTTTTTGTTACCGCGCACATGCTGAGCGATTCCCAAATGGCTATCGTCGATAAATTTAAGGCAGAAGTTCTACCTAAGCCATGTGATGCTCCCTACCTTATCGAAGCGATCGCACGGGCCTGCGTCGGAAGCAAAGCGAGCTAGAGCCAGGGCCAAAATCGCACGCCTACTGATTGGCCGTTCTTTATTCACCTTGACCCTTTCCTATCTCGGGTTCCTAACTATCTTGGCGGCAGCGATTAACCCCATCACGGGCACCTGGATCACTAAAACGATGACATTATTGATTGGATCAACGAAGTGAAAGAATCGTCCAGCGAGGAGCTGGAGCTAGCTCATCTATATGAAAAGGCTCCAATAGGACTGTGCGTTACAGACACACAGCACCGCTACGTTCGCATTAACCAGCGACTGTGCGACATCAATGGCAAAACGATAGAAGAACATATCGGTCGCACCTTACACGAAGTGATCCCGCATGTCGCGGACCAGGTCGTCCCCATATTCCAGAGTATCATCGATTCCGCTGAGCCTGTTCTCGGCCTTGAAGTTCGTGGTCACACAGCAGCCCACCCCAATGAGGAGCGCATTTTCCTTGGAGATCACTACCCCCTTTCATCAAAGGGCGGAAAGGTCCTTTACGTGCACACCATCGTCCGTGATATTACCGAACAAAGACAGGCAGAAGCTCTACTAAAGAAGGCGAACGAAGAACTCGAAACACGGATTAAAAACCGGACCGAAGAGCTTGAGAGCCTCAGCATCCGATTGAAGGCGGAAACCGTGGATCGGAGACTGAAGGAGGAAAAAGCGCGATCCGATGGAGAACGTCTTCGGTGCCTGCTCGAATCAACACATATAATTCCATGGGAGGCAGATGCCAGAACGTGGACATTCACCTACGTGGGGCCTCAGGTGGAGCGTTTCGGATACTCGGCAGATCGTTGGCTCGAGCAAGACTTCTGGGTAAACCATATTCATCCAGAGGACCGCGAGGAGGC
>JAESUN010000231.1 GCA_016763045.1 Opitutaceae bacterium
AAAAGTCTTCTCCCAAATGAAGTCTATCCGGACTCCGCAGCATCTTTAAAGTCCAAGTAACTGCTGCGACGACTTCTTCCTGGCGAATACGGCCATCTTTGTCCTCATCGATAAAAGTCAAAGTTCCTTTATCAAAGGTCAACCCTGTTGTCGGACAACTCAGCGCCACCCACAGTTTAGGATCTAAGTTGAGAACATGCTCAAGATCCTTCCCTTGCTCCAAGCATAATTGATCCATTCCACCCGCCCGGAAGAAACGAGGTTTCGAACGGGATCCGGTATTACTCAATTCATCATTCGCCGCCATAGGTAGTATTGAGAATATAATCCCAGCGAATAGACAAACTGTATTTCCCTTGTGCAGAATGTTTTCTTCATTGTTTTCCGCTTCCACTGCTGTTACTCTTTCTTCGTGGCCAGCATCGAGCTATGCCATAGCCACCTCGTTCATTCTAACCCAATATAAAGATGAAAGCTAAATTACCTCTACTCGCCTTTGTCCTCACCTCCCTTTTTTTTCTAGGCTGTGAGAACGAAGAAGCCCTGAAAGCAGAGCAAGAACGCTTAGCAGCGATCGAAAAGCAAGCAGCCCTTGGTTCCAGTAAATCTGCTTATCAACAAAGCCTCGCAGCTGCAGCTGAAACCTTCAATTCTGCCTTGGAGGAACTAAAAGAGAAAGCAGCCCCTCTCGGAGAAGACTTCGCAGCGGGGCACAAAGCGGTCACAGAAAGTCTGAAAAAGCTAAAGGCTGATTTTGACATCCAAAGTACTCAGCTAGCCGATGCCACAGAGGAAACCCTGGCAGATCTAAAAGAATTCCTCGCTGATTTAACGGCTCAAAGTCAGGAAGAGCTAACGAAAGCCCAGGCAGAAATAGCTAAAGCAAAGGTAACTCTTCTGCAGACAAAAGAAGCGACCATCAGGCAAATCGAAAAACAAGTCACCGAGGCGAAAGTTCAAGCAAAAGCCATGATCGACCAAATAGCTATACTGCAGGATGAATTCACTCAGTCTAAAGCAGAGACAGCTCAACTAAAAAAAGAGCTCGAAGCCGCCCAAAAAGAACTGGAACAGACACGAAAAAACCTAGAAGAATAAGTGACTTCTACGTTCTTTAAACGGGCATCTTCAAAATGCCCGTTTTTTGTACGATATATTCCATTACACAGAAGAAATTTAGAAATGATCTTTCCTTTTATTTAAAACTTTAACACCGTTATCTTGCTTAATGAAAGAGTCACGCCACCCCCACCCTCATATAGATCCTCGGCAACCTCGAGACAGAACTTCGCCCCAAACGAACCCTCCAGTTTTTGCATGGAAACCACCTGAAGGAGATGTTAAAATACACATTTCAGGGACACATCCTCCTGTTTATCAAACTGTCTCCATTGATACGAAAGGTGGATACACCCTTCTGGTCGCTTCAGACCCCGACTTTAATACCCTCGTCATCAATCTGTCAGGATTGAAGGATTCCCTCTTTCTCCCCCATAAAGCATTGCAACGGGGATCTTACTGGTGGAAATGGACCGTAGGGGAAGCGACTTCGGAAGTCTTTGAATTTCAGATCACACAAGAAGCGATTATCATCGAAGTGCCCGAGAGCGATCAATGGCTGGAAAGGCTTCCGCAAGAACATCCTCGCATCCATATCCGACCAGAAGAGATTGCAGATCTTCAAGAGTCAATGAAGTCAGATCGCCAACAGGAATTATCTCTCCTAGTCGAAGAAGCAGATTCTCTGCTCCAACAACCACACGAATATGCAGAGCCAGAGTTTTTGCCTGATAGAAATGTCGATTATACAAAGTTCTGGGCCATTTGGTATCCAACTATGTGGGGAACCCGTCGCTTCGTAAAAGGGGCCGAAGTGCTGGGACTGGCCTATCTGGCAACCGGAAATGAAGGTTATGGCCTCGCCGCCTGCCAGCGCATTCTCAGTGTCTGCAAATGGGATCCTGAAGGATCTTCTTATTTGGGACACAACGATGAAGCGCATATGTCGGTTCTTTGGAACGGGCCAGTGGCCTGCGACTGGGTCTGGAATCTCTTTTCGGAAGAAGAGAAGCTTTCAGTAATTGAGCAATACCGTAAGCGGGGTGAAATGACCTTCAATCACATGCATGATCAAGGCTGCTATGGGATCAATCGCTTTGATTCTCACGCAGGCCGAGAAATCGTCTTTCTCGCTCAACTTGCCTTTGTCTTTCACGATCATATTCCTGAGGCCCGAAAATGGCTCGAGTGGCTTCGCCCTGTTCTCTGCGGAATTTGGCCAGTCTGGGCGGGGGACGATGGCGCCTGGGCAGAGGGGATCTCTTACAGTAATCCTTATGTCTCCATTATGAGTCGATTTGCATCTATTCTAAAAAAAGGAACAGATATCGACCTTTACAAACGACCTTTCTGGAAAAACTATCTCAAGTGGAAGCAAGCAGCCTTCCCTCCCTATGCAGAGTGGATGGGATTTGGTGACCACACTGAACGCTGGGAAGCAAGCTGGACGGGAACCGCCGATCTATCAGAGTTAATTGCCCGGGAGACAAACAGCCCCGAATTCCTTCCCTACGTATCGGAATTCCGCCGTGAAGCGGCTCTCTCTGAGAAGACTCCGTCAGACCGATCAATGGGCAGGATAAATACAACCTTGTTTCTTGCTCCTAAGATATCGACAGAGGCCCAAACAGAAACCACATCGACTAGCGAAACAAACATAAGTCATGTTTTTCCGACTGCGGGCTGGGCAGCCATTCGGACCGGGATGGATAAGGGCGATGATGATGTGGCCTTTATTTTTCGGTCATCCCCTTTCGGTTCATTCAGCCACTCTCACGCAAACAACAACGACTTTATTATACATGTGGGAGGAAAGGTAATGGCCATGCCCACCGGTTATTACAGTGGTTACGGCTCTCCTCACCATGCGCACTGGGTCTGGCATACTAAAGCAAACAACTGTATCACTCTTTCGGACGCACCTCAACTAATGCGTTCCCTCGAATCCCGTGGGTTTGTCGAAGCACACTTTGAAAACGAGGATCTAGTTTATTTCCAAGGGAATGCAGACTTGAGCTATCGGTTACAAGCCCAACGCTGCCGCCGGCATGTTATTTTTGTAAAATCCCAAAGCTACTTTTTCCTTGTAGACGAATTTATTGCACAACCAGACATTACCTCATCTGTTCAGTGGAATATTCACTCATGGAACTCCTTTGATGTAAGCGAAGATCAAAAAAGCTTTAAGATCACCAGAGACGAAAGTGTCCTTGAGGGTCACTTCCTTTATAATCACGTATCCTTTATTTCTCTAGGTGATGGATGGAACCCTCCTCCCAGCAAAGGGAAACCCAATAAACAGTGGCATAATCAGTATCACCTTCGTTTTACACCCGTGGCTTTTTCCGCTAAACGAAATCTCGGCGTCATTCTAGCTCCCAGCTACCCTGGCCTAAAAGCACCTGACGTTTCATCTAAGCGAGAAGGAGAAGCCGAAATCGCGACTATTGGAGACGATCTGGTAGCGGTCAATCAAGCAGACGAAATGGAGGTAGCAGATCTGACCACCAATGCCATCGCCCTCATACGCACAAACGGATCCCTCTATGAAATTTCTGTTGAAGGCATTCGCTTGAGAAAAGAATAATAACCATTCTACCTACCGAAGAACCTAAGATCTATCATCAAGAGGTTCCTTTTCCCCACGAAGCATTTCCATCATGATTAGTTGGTTACACTGGATTGACATCCTAGGCGTTGCAGTCTTCGCCATCTCCGGAACCTTGATGGCCCATAAAAAGCATATGGATGGCTTTGGCATCATTGTCTTGGCATCCGTCACTGCTATTGGAGGCGGGACATTACGTGATGTCATGCTCGATATGCCCGTATTTTGGGTACACGATGCAAGTTTTTGTATGCAATTTTTCTCGCTGCTTTTTGCACCATTTTAGGGGTAAAATATAGCAATAAATTCCCCTTACACTCTTTGCTCATAGCCGATGCCATCGGATTGGCATTTTTCAATATAATGGGAGCTCAGAAAGCGTTATCAATTGGCGTAACACCCTTTATTGCCATCGTAATGGGCACCATGACGGGTGTGTTTGGTGGCTTGATTCGCGATGTTATCTGCCGAGAAATCCCCTTGGTTTTTAAAGGAGAACTCTATGCCACGACCTGTATCATTGGCAGCTCTTTTTTTTGTTTAGCCCAGTATTTAGACCTTTCGATGACAACTAGCATGCTGATAGGAATGATGACAACATTGCTGCTCAGGTTGATGGCCATACATTGGCACTGGAGCTTACCAGTATTCAGCAAACCTTCATAAAAACCGACTCAGGTTGCTCGAATATATTGTTCTAGAGAAACAATATTTTCGAGTGGTTCTCCCTTTTGAAATCTCACCAGATTTCGTAGAGCCAACGCACCACAAGCTCGATCCCTATCAATCGTGGCACCTCCCATATGAGGCAATAAGGTAGCATTGGGTAATGAGCGTAACGGAGAGTCTATCGGCAATGGCTCGGTCTCATAAACATCCAATGCCACTTTGATTTTTCCCTCCTTCGCAACTTGGATCAACGCCTTTTCATCCACTAGCTTGCCGCGACCAAGATTCACAAAACTGGCACCGTAAGGAAGCAATCTCAACAGTCTTTCATCAACAGATTTTTCTGTCTCTTCCGTCAATCCTTGAAGTTCGACCAGAACATCTGAACTGGAAAACAAGTCATCTTCCGTTTCACATCGCCTGACACCATGCTCATCAAAGATCGACTGAGGCATGTCCCCTACATCATAGGCAGAACCGATAATATTAAATGGCTGCAAGAGCCGGCAAAGTGCACGGGCAATCGCACCAAACCCATGAAATCCAACTCTCTTCCCATAGAGACTTTGGTTGGCGAGAACCTTTTGCCGCCACTCGCCCCTCTCTTTCAAGTTTGTTGCAAAAACCTGCATGTCTCGCAGAGAACATAAAATCAACATCAGTGCACACTCGGCCACGTACGGGCCAATCAATTGGCCCCAATTTGTAACAACCAGCCCCTCTTCAAGCATTTCCTTATTTACCTTTTCCCGTGTGCTCCCAGCTACATAACAGAAATAGCGAACAGATCCTCCCCGAGAAGCCATTGCCTCCGAAAAAAGAGAAGGCATCTGCCAAGCACCTAGGACCACTTGTGGCTTTACTTCAGAAATCACAGAGTTCCAATCCGCACCGCTCGGATCGTTCCAATGAATTTCATAGCCGGGAAGAGCTAAGGTATCATCCAAGTTACCCTCAGAGAAAAAACGCCTCTTTTCCTCCTCTGACAAAACAATTAATAACCTTAGAGTCTCTCCCTCTTGAATCATACCACCCCCTCCATGACTCCACTTAAATCAAAGGGGCGATCCATTTCACCACTTAAGCAGGCTGCTTCCATAAAAGCAATTCCATCAATCGTTTCCTCATTAGAGACTGGGGCATCACCCCCAACGCCAAAGGCGATCAAATCCCGAAGCAATCCAGCATACCTGTCTTCGGCGGTATCAATCGTTTCAAACGGAAATATTCGATCCTCTCTCTTAATCAGACCGCTAAAACCTCTCTGCACTTCATGTTGACAGGAAAAAATACACTTACGCCCATTTGACCATACCCCGGATACAATCTCCACATCCCCTTTGCGATTCGTCTTTACGGAACAACAACCTGTACCCAAAACCGAATACAATACTTCTACTGCATGGATGCCATACCAGAATCGTCCATGTCTTCCCGCCTCCAGAGGCCAGGGCCCTTCAAGGTAAACCTCCAACGGACCATCAACATTACGACTGTTGCTGTCATCAACAACCTGTAAGAGATTTGATGTATATCTCCAAACAGATGAAGAAAACCACCGTATTCCAGAAGAAAGAGCACACTCTTGAATCGCACGAGCATCTGCCCAACTAGTAGTGAGTGGCTTATCAATAAAAACTGGGGTTCCATATCCAGCAATGCGTTCAAACAGCTCTCGATGAACCCTACCATCCACTGAAGTGATCATGATAAGATCACACTGCTCCGCAACTTCTTCCGGAGAATTGACCATTTTGACACCAAAGGTATCCTGGAGAGTTTGAGTAAAACCCTCAACTCGCGAAAAGCTCAACTCCCAATCGGAAGAACCTCCGGGGAAAGCCACCACAACTCTCCCACCAGGCACAATCCAATCGTCTGAGGATCATTGAGCTGCTGTGTAAAACGGACACAATGGCTCGAATCCAGGCCGATCAAGCCTACTCGCAGGCTATCTTTTCCGGGATTGTGCTCCGATAAGGTCATGCGAGGGTTATGCTTTCGGGTTACACAAGATAGGTCGATTGAAAGGAATAACTGCCGGAGCCAATACGAACACAGCCA
>JAESUN010000232.1 GCA_016763045.1 Opitutaceae bacterium
GCCGAAGCCAATCTACTCATTGAAGAGACGCCCGAATTAGTCGCTCAGTTCACGGACTACTATGATCAGATTTGGACAAATGAAGGTGATTACATCTTTACCACTGACTACACCTCCTTAAGTGAGACAGGAGTTACACTCTTCTGGAAGTATTGGTTCTACCGAATCCAAGAAGCCACAGGATTCTCAACATTCTAGGTAGAAATCTGGATACAGATGGATACATCAAGAAATCTAGCCAAAGAAGAAGCCCACCTCTTACGAGGTAGGCTTAAACATTAAATTAGTTCCAGAAAATTACTTCTGAATGTGACCTGAAACATGCTTGGTCATTTCAAACATAGTTACAGATGCTTTACCATCAAAGACAGCCTTGAGATTTGCATCAGCGATAATCTCAGTCTTCTTCTCAGGATTCTGTAGATTGTTAGCCTTAATGTAGACCCAAAGTTTCTTTGTAATTTCAGTACGAGGAAGTGGGTCAGAACCTACGATTGCAGCCAACGCAGCGTCAGGGGTAACTGGCTTCATGAAAGCTGCATTTGCCTTTTTGGGTGATGATGATTTTGCCATAGGCTTTCGTTTTAGCCCATTAGGGGGTATAATCAATGCAAAACTAGAAAAAAACAGATAATTGCCTTTTTTCGGTCATATTCAGCCTTTTTTCATCAAAAGCATCGAATTATTCGATGATTTGAGGGTAATTCCATCAGAAATGGTTTGAGCCTTCTTTAAAGGACCAAGCTCTGGAAAATATTAATTCTCCCTACTCTGACTAAATTGGCGATAGAGGTTTTCATAAACTCCCTGAACTTCGATCAATTCATCATGGGTTCCATGCTCAATGATTCGACCATGATCTAAAACAAGAACCTGATCTGCATTCCGAATAGTACTGAGCCGATGCGCAACGACAAAACTGGTTCGACCTTTTAACAAAGTTGTCAGTGCTTTTTGAAGACACGCCTCTGTCACCGTATCGATCGAACTGGTAGCTTCATCCAGAATCAATATCCGTGGATTCGCCAACATCGCACGAGCAAAACAAACCAATTGTCTTTGACCCAATGATATACCACTGCCCCCTTCTCCAACGACCGTTGAAAATCCCTGAGGAAGCAAAGAGATCAAATCAAAACAATCGAGATCCCTCACAGCATCCATAACTTCTTTATCCGTCGCATCCAGTCGACCAAACCGGATGTTCTCCATAATCGTCCCTCCAAAAAGAAAGTTCTGCTGTAAGACGATCCCCATCTGTTGATGAAGAGAATCACTCGTTATTTCTCTGATCTCTCGTCCATCAATCAAAAGCTTTCCTTCCGTCGGGAGATAGAATTTTGAAATAAGATTAATGATAGAACTCTTTCCACTTCCCGTATGACCGACTAAAGCAATTGTCTGCCCCGGTTCGGCCACAAAGTTGATCCCTTTGAGGACTGGACGACCTGGGACATATTCAAAACCGAGGTTACGAAATTCAATCCGACCCACAACTGGTGGTAGCTCCTTCGCGTCAGGCTCATCCTCCCATTCAGGAGATCTATCAAGTAACCTAAAAACCCTTTCTGCCCCAGCCATGGACGTAAGAGCAGCATTAAACTGCACACCCAATGATTGTATCGGAGTAAAAAAAGCATTTGTCAGAAAGAAAAATTGAACCAGATCTCCCATATCTGTTCCCACCCCCGGATGCAGAACCCTGTATCCACCAAAAACCAGCAGCATGGAAATGAAGAACTGACTATTCAATTCCAGGAGTGGTGACAATAAAGCAGAGGTACGGGAAACCGCCATATTATCGCGAGAGTGATCCGCTATTAGATTCCTAAAAATGCCGGCATTCATTGCCTGACGAACAAACCCCTGGGTCACTCGAATACCACTTACAGATTCCGCAATCGTTGAAGTCACTCGGCTAAAACTTTCCTGCACGTTTCGCGTCCCTATACTTAATTTTCTGCGGAACTCACGATTAAGATACCATAGGGCGGGAGCCATCGCTACGATGATCGAAAAAAGAACCCAATCGTAATAAATCATCAGAGCTGATGCGACCATCATCTGTCCGAGCTGAACCAGACTAACAAAAAAAACATCCTGCACACCTACTCGGACAGACTCTATATCTGAAGTCATCCGACTGATAATCCGCCCCAGCTTTGTTTGGTTAAAGAATGCCATCGGCATTCTCTGGAGATGCTTGTAGAGTTGATTGCGGAGATCTGAAACAACGGATTCACCAAGTTCTAGTGCATATCTCTGGCGAAAGTGAAAAACGAAATCCGTCGAAATAGCCAATCCAAGGTAACTCACAACCGCTACAAATAATTTATCCGATTCATTATGCGCAATCGGCCCACTAATAGCCCTCCCAAGAGCCCAGGCCATCAGCGGCAATTGAAAAGCCCGAATGATCGTAAGAACAATCAGAAGATTACGACGCCTACGATACTTTCGTGTGAACCCAAACAACCGTTTAATCAGATTAAAATCCAACGGGCTCTGCTGAGATTCCCCAGCGTTCGTTTTGACAGCCGTGAGACCTATTTTATTTGAAGATGTTTTCATTTCCTTGTCTCGGACCTCACCTCATCCAGGAGCTTCTCTCTTTCTTGCAAATCATCTACAATCTGTAGCTTGGCTAATCGCTGATAAAGTCCAGACTGACGAATCAAGTCTGTATGAGTTCCGATCTGCACAACCCGGCCTCTATCTAATACAATAATTTTATCGGCCTTCTTTAAGGTGCTTAATCGATGGGCAACCACAAAGGTCGTTCGACCAGAAATAGCTCTGTCCATGGCCTCAAAAATCTCTCTTTCTGTCTCAGAATCGATAGCTGCTGTCGGATCATCCAATAACAAAACAGAAGGCTCCAATAAGATAGCCCGAGCAATGGCAAGACGTTGCCGTTGACCTCCCGATAGATTCCCACCGCTTTCCTCCAGAATCGTCTCATATCCTTTAGGCAGTTCCATGATAAACTCATGCGCGGCAGCCACTTTTGCGGCAGCTTCTACCTGCTCCCTCGTTGCATCCGGATACCCAAACGAAATATTAGCCGCGACCGTATTACTGAAGAGAAAACTCTCCTGGAAAACGATCCCTATATTCCTTCGAAGATCATCCAGATTAATCTCCCGCAGATCATGCCCATCAAATAAAATCTTGCCACTTGTTACATCGTAGAAACGAGGAATCAGACTCATCAGCGAACTCTTCCCCGAACCCGTCGCACCAACAATCGCTACACACTCGCCAGGCTCCACTGAAAAAGTGATGCCCTTCAAAGTCGGCTGCATCTGCTTATACTCAAAGCCAATATTTTCAAAAACAATAGCACCCTTTGACTGACTCAGCCTAATCGCATCAACCTTGGACTCGACCTCCACCGGAGCATCCAAAATTTCAAAAACACGTTTCGCACCCGTGAGACTTGCTTGAATACTATTAGCGATATTGGCAAAATTCGAAACCTGCCCCGAGAACTGCTGCAATAATCCAGCAAAAACAACTAACCCTGTTCCAATAGCCAATTCTCCTTGGAATACCAGATACCCACCATAACCGAGCAAGATCGTCATACTGATCTGGGTTAGAAACCCCACTGTGGGAGAATATAAACTCACCCGCCAAAAGATCTTCCGTTGCTGACGCCGGTAGCGATTGTTGGTCGCTTCAAATTGCTCCCTCATTTCTTTTTCCCGACCAAATCCCTTAATCGCGTGCACACCCTTGATACCCTCTGATAACCTCAAAATCAGCGTATCATATAACTGACGATTCTTAACGTGTGCGGGACGGATCGAGCGGGAAAAAAGAATCGAAAGAATCCACAACACAGGAATCGTGACTAAACAGGCCAACGTAAGTGAAACACTCAGATGAAGCATATACATCATATAAACTCCCAGAGAGAGCAGCATGATGATACTTTGAATGAGCACCCCATTCACAAACAGCTGCACACCATTCACGTCACCCGTCACTCGGTTAATGATCGATCCACTCGCTGTTGAATCAAAAAACCGAAAACTCAACTGCTGGAGTTTTTCAAAAACCTGGCTTCGCAAATTCACCATTACTTCCTGATGCACAAGACTCGCCACCGAGATAGAATAAAGGTAGTTTAAAGAAGCCCTGACAGCTGCTAAAATAAAAACTAATCCGGCAATGAATCCAATTTTTGTCATGCTTTTCCATTCTGCCGGAAACTCCATTCCAAACGGGTAATTTGGGCTTCGATAAGAAGGGTCCATTTCATGATGAATCACATCGAGCCCCAGCCCAGCCAGACTCAGCCCGGCTAACCCCACACTTAGCAAAATCACCTGAAGGATCAAAACCTTCAGGCAAGCCCTTCTATAGTTCCAACTCAGTGCCAGCAGTCTTTTAATCAAAGACCAATTGCCAGCACCTCCATTGGGATTTGAGACATCGTCGCTTCCCATTGCTTAAAAGTATATTTAAGATGTATATAAACTGATCTCTAAAGGTCTATTAGGCTCAAAGACCTTAAAACTCATATGTATTTCTTTTTGAAGAAATTCGAATCGCCGAAGAAGCTAGCATTCATTTCACGAATTACACGCAAAATCTCAATAAATTATTCATAGACTCTTTCCCCTCACTCTTATAGTCTTCTAACCGCTTGGATGAGGCTTTCCCCTCAACTATTCTGATCGAAATTCAGGTCGATTATCTGTCTTTAAAAACGAATTCAACTCTCCCTTGGACATGGCAAAAAGCATCCATAGATCTTCGAAAAAATCTCCAGCAAAAGCTCACACATACCCCTATTTCAACCGCGAACTCAGCTGGCTGGCCTTCAATCGTCGTGTACTTCAGCAAGCGTTTCATCAAAAAACCCCTCTTCTGGAACGGCTGAAATTCCTCGCTATTGTGAGTTCGAATCTGGACGAGTTTTTTGAAATACGCGTTGCCGGCCTCATTCAGCAAGTCGAATCAAACGTCACCGAAAAAGGTATCGATGGTCTCAATCCCAAAGAACAACTCCGGCGCATTCATTCCGTCGTAGCCTCTCTAGTTGAAGATCAGTACCGCTGCTGGCACGATATTCTTATCCCTAGTCTCAAAAAAGAACGTATCCACTTTAAAACAGCGAGTGAGTTGACCCAAAAGGAATTAGCCTGGTTGAAACGATACTTTGAAAAACAAGTTTTTCCTGTTCTCACTCCTCTTGCAGTCGATCCCTCCCACCCCTTTCCTCAAATTGGAAATAAGACTCTCAATGTCCTCGTCGAACTCGACTATCCAGACACACCAAAGACAAAGTCACAAATAGCGATCCTTCCAGTCCCTCGCATCCTTCCTCGATTGGTTCGAATCCAACCAGAAAGCAAAGGTCCCCGCAGATATATTTTCCTGAGTGAAGTCATTAAACTTTGCGCAGAAAAACTCTTCCCGGGCTGTAGAGTTCTCTCGGCAAAAGCTTTTCGTATTACACGCAACAGTGATCTCTATATCGATGATGAAGAATCCGAGAACCTCTTGATGAAAATAGAGGAAGAGCTGCGTAACTTACGAAGAGGAGCCGCCGTTCGCCTCGAAATCGAAGAAGGCGTCGATGAGAAACCCTTCAAAATACTCTTGGATAACGTCAATCTTCCCAAGGAATATGTCTTTCAAATTTCCGGCCCGCTCAATCTGCTGCGCCTCTTCAGTGTTTATGAGGCCATTGATCAGCCAAACCTCAAAGAAAAGCCCTTTATACCGGCTATTCCTAAAAAACTTAAAAAGAAAGGCTCCATTTTTCAAACAATCACCCAACAAGACATCCTTCTCCACCACCCCTACGAATCGTTTCAACCCGTTATCGACTTCATTGAACAAGCAGGGATAGATCCAAACGTTTACGCCATTAAACAAACACTCTACCGAACCAGTGGTGACTCCCCTATTATACGCGCCCTTATCAAAGCCTCACAAAAGGGAAAACAAGTAACAGCTTTGATTGAACTGAAAGCCCGTTTTGATGAAGCAAATAACATCCAATGGGCGAGACAAATGGAAGAAGCAGGAGTCCATGTTGTCTATGGAGTTGCTGGCTTAAAAGTACATTGTAAATGCTGCCTCATCATACGCAAAAGCCCCACCGGTGATTTACAGCATCTCGTGCACCTTGGAACGGGAAACTACAACCCTAAGACAGCCCGACTCTACACTGATTTCAGTTTTTTTACTGCCCGAAAATACATCACCAATGAAGTCGCTCTCCTTTTTAACAGTATGACAGGCTACGGCCGACCTCACCAGTTCAAACACCTCCTGGTAGCTCCCTATAACCTTCATACTCAAATCCAAAAACGAATCCATAAGGAAACCCGGAATGCCGAAGCAGGCAAACCCGCTCATATTCGAGCACAAATTAATAGCCTCATCGATAAAGAGACCATCAACAATCTCTACCAAGCCTCACAAGCCGGGGTTCAGATAGATCTCATTGTTCGAGGCATCTGCGGACTTGTTCCAGGACTTGACGGTATCAGTGAAAACATTCGTGTTCGTAGTGTCGTCGGTCGTTTCCTGGAACACTCCCGAGCCCTCTATTTTCACAACGCAGATGGAGAGCCAGATATTTTTCTAGGAAGTTCTGATTGGATGCCACGGAACTTTCTCCGTCGTATAGAGGTCCTATTTCCTATCGAAGACCCTTTTCTAAGAAAACGCTTAATTACCGACTTCTTCCCTCATCCATGGACTGATACCGAAAACGCAACAGAACTGCGATCTAATGGCGCTTATGAAGCACCCACTCTCCCAAAGAATTCATCACCTTTCTCAACCCAGACCTATCTCCTATCAAAAATAACCTCATCCACCAACTAATCCTTCAATAAATTCTCCCCGAGAAAGAGTCCTTTCTTGACTTAAATTCTCTGGATCAGATTAATCACTCTCTTCACTACCCCAAAAGTTTTCTTGGACAAAACAACAATGAGAGTATTTCCTCAACCAAATCCTCTCCATTCAGTTGACCCTCCTAGCGAAAACATTTAGAGTTTTCCTTAAGTGACTCCTTAATTTTTCTTAATCCTTTTTTAAAAGCAATCATGCCAGAAGTAGTTATACCCGACACAGACTTTCTAGATATTTTTTCTATTATCATTGATGGTGGATGGATAATGATACCCCTCTTCGTCTTAGGATTAATCATTTATGGACAAGGACTTAGCATGACGCTCTTCTTCAAGAAATCTGATATCTCTAGAGCGAGCCAGGAAGATTGCGAAAGATCTGTCCAAAATCCTGATCAAGCGACAGGACAGATAGGAGAAATAGTTCGTTACACCCAACAGGATGCCAACTCACTTTCAGACATCCAAA
>JAESUN010000233.1 GCA_016763045.1 Opitutaceae bacterium
CTTCGAGATGACAAATCTGCATGAGTTGGGAAACAATTTCTCCGGTAGAAAGGTCTCTCTTCCAACCGTCTAGACCGGAGGCACAAAAACGACATCCATAGGCACAGCCCACTTGAGTGGAAATGCAGATTGTTTTGCGCGAAGACTCTTGTCCGACTCCTCTTTGGGGGGCTCGTATAATGACTGTTTCAATGAGAGATCCATCGCGGAGACGAAGCAGCAGCTTATTGGTAACATCCTCGGAAGATTTTTCTAAGACAAGTTCGACGGGGGATATATCAAAGGTTTCAGAGAGCCAATCTCTGAAACCTTTGGGTAGATTACTCATCTCACTCCAGCTTCGGACTCTTTTTTTGTAAAGCCAGTCCATGATCTGGCGTGCTCGAAAAAGCGGTTGATTCTGCTCAGAAAGCCGAGTTTCAAGGGATTCAAGGGTTTCCCCAAAAATGGGGTGTTTGTCGGGAGTGAATTTCACAGTTGGAAAATTTTCAGAAGCTGCCCAGAACAAGGGCATAATGATTTTAGTCGTAACAACCTGTTAAGCCGTCGTCCGTTGACTATCCTTCATCGATACATTTTTGGAAGTGTTTTTATTACTAGCTCTTTAGCGGTGGGTTTGATAGCGGCTGTCCTGGTTGCCGGGAATGCGTTGAAAGATATGATCGATTTGTTGGTCAAAGGACAACTGTCCTTTGGGGTTTTCTTCGAGTTACTCTATATGCTTGTGCCTGTGGTACTATCCTATGCATTGCCGTTTGGGATTTTGACGGGAGTCTTATTGGTCTTAGGAAGACTTTCGACGCAGAACGAGATCATGGCGATGAGATCTGCTGGAGTGGGGTTGTATCGGATCGCTTCTCCTATTTTCTTTTTAGCAGTGATGGGAGTGGGGGCATGTTTGGTCGTTAATCTTTTTTACGCACCCAACGCTAAATCTCACTATAAAAAAGTCCTTAGAGATACTGTTCGGGTGAATCCAGTCAGCTATGTTGTTGAGAAGACCTTTATCCGGGAGTTTCCTGGCCGTGTCATTTATGTAGAGGATAAGGACGGGGATAAAATGATTAACTTCTGGCTATGGGAGCTGGATGATGAGAGCCGGGTGACCAGTTTTATTCGCGCGGAATCAGCGCATCTAGAGTACGATGAGAAGGATGATTTCCTCCTCGTCGTTCTAAAAAATTGTTTGGGAGAAAAAAGAATACAAGGAGATCCCGAGGATTTCTCCAAAGCGAGAGTGAGGATAGTGCACGCGGATAGTCTCAGTCATAAACTGCCATTGGATAAGATAATGGGAGGCGGGAACTCTTTTCGTAAAAAGATGTCCTGGATGAATTTTAATGAATTAATGGGGGAGCTCCGAAGGTGGAAAGATTCTCCTCCAGAGGGAATGACGCCCTCCGAGATAGCGCGTGGGAAAATGCAGGTACAAATTGTTCTACATGAAAAACTGGCCCTAGGTTTTTCAGTTCTCTCACTTGCTTTTTTGGGTGTACCTTTGGGGATTAAAGTGCAGCGGAAAGAAACGAGTGCTAATCTGGCGATTGCAATAGGCCTATCGATGCTCTTTTATTTCTCTATGAACATGATTGGCCTGCTGGATAAATATCCGGCTTATCGCCCTGACTTATTGCTTTGGTTACCCAATTTTATGTATCAGGCGTTGGGCTTTTGGTTGTGGTCTCGTATCCCCCGCAGTGGGTAGAGGTTACAAAAAAGGCCCTACAGGATTATCATCTTCCATAGGACCTTGTATATTTGAGAATATTATTTCTATTTCTGAGAGCGATTGAGTGCACTGAGAAGAGCCTTTATAGAGGCGATTTCTATGTTGGTATTAATGCCGGCTCCATACCAGGTACGGTTCTCCTCATCTTTGATCTGAATATACGAGACAGCTTGGGAGTTCGCACCTGATCCAAGGGAGTGCTCGGAGTAGGAGAGAAGTTCGAAGTTACATGGATATTCTTTGCGCAGGGCATTAACGAAGGCATCGATTGGCCCGTTACCTGTTCCATTAAGTTCCGTATTTTCCTGATGGATTTTAACCGTCGCCCAACATTCGATTTCACTGGCTGAGAGGCTCTTAGTGCGAAAGGCATCGAGTCCAATAGGCGTCTTTGCGTCAATATACTCGGCTTTGAAAATTCGATTCACTTCAGAAGCAGTGATTTCCATCCCTTCCTTATCAGCTATTTGATTAACGATACGGCTAAATTCTGGATGCATCTTTTTGGGCATTTCAAACCCAAATTCATTCTCCATGATATAGGCGACACCTCCTTTTCCACTCTGATTGTTGATGCGGATGATCGCTTTGTAATTTCGGCCGAGATCAGCTGGGTCGATGGCCAAGTAAGGCACCTGCCAGAGAGCATTCTCAGCAGGATCCATTTGATCCATCCCCTTTTTAATGGCGTCTTGATGGGATCCACTAAAGGCGGTAAAAACGAGCTCTCCGGTATATGGATGACGTTCGTGCATTGTCATTTTGGTGCAGCGTTCATACACTTCGCGGATTTGATTGAGATTACTGAAGTTTAGGTGAGGATCAATTCCTTGTGAGTAGAGATTCAGTGCAACAGTGATAATATCGAGGTTGCCGGTTCTTTCACCGTTTCCGAAGAGAGTCCCTTCGACACGGTCCGCACCGGCCATAAGACCCAATTCGGTCGCAGCGACACCGGTTCCCCGGTCATTATGAGTGTGCAAGCTGATGATGGCTGACTCCCTGTTCTTCATATGAGTGCAGAACATTCAATCTGGTCTGCATGAATATTAGGGGTCGATATCTCAACGGTGCTTGGAAGATTAAGAATGATCGGCTCCTGAGGAGTTGGTTGCCAGGCGTCCATGACGGCTTCGCAAACTTCCAGAGAATATTCGAGTTCTGTGTCCGAAAAGCTTTCAGGTGAGTATTGAAAGCGGATTTGCGTATCAGGAAGAGTGTGGATCAATTCCTTAATAAGTTTGGTCCCGTCGACTGCGATGGCTTTGATTTCATCTTTCGACTTTCCAAAAGTGACTTTGCGCTGAAGAGGGTTGGTCGAATTATAGAGATGTATGATTGCTTTTTTGGAACCTTTGAGGGATTCAAAAGTCCGGAGAATCAAATGCTCACGTGCTTGAACCAGAACCTGGATTGTAACATCTTCGGGAATACGGTCTTCTTCAATTAATTGTCTGAGGAAGTTAAAGTAAATATCGTTTGCGGCCGGAAATCCGACTTCGATCTCTTTGAATCCTATTGAAACGAGGAGGTCGAACATTTCCAGGGAGCCCTGAATGCTCATGGGGGTGACCAATGCTTGGTTTCCGTCTCGAAGGTCGACGCTGCACCAAGTAGGAGCCTGGGTGATGGTGCGGGATGGCCATTGCCGGGTTGGCAAGGAAACCTGCGGGAATGCTTTATATTTTGTGATAGGTGGGTTTTGCATTAGAGAGAATTTTTAAAAATGAGGTTTTGTAAGTGTGCATGGCATTGCCAAAGAGAGTCTTATTTTTTAGGAGATCCGGCGCGATCGATAGAGGCCGGGAAAAGACATGCCGTACCTATCGACCGCTACAGAAGCGGAAGCAGATTAAGTAAAAGACTAAGTCGTTCGGCTGGGAGGTTTGTCCTCATTATGGAATAGCCTCTTAGGAGTGTATCCTTCAGTTGTCAAGTGGTGTTACGTTGTCTGTGAGGGGCTTTAGCTAGACGAGGGCCCTGCTAAAGGTGTCTGAAAAAATGTAACCAGAGAGGTTTAGCAGCGTCTAATGTTGTTGATGACTCAGTCACTTTGGATGTATGTAATGATTTATGTTGGATGAAGATTTTGACCTGGCAGGCTGTTTGGCACGGGTTGGGGAGCAGGATCAATCTGCTGCCCGAAATCTGGTTGAATACCTTTATCCCATGGTCATCCGGATTGTCCGGTCTCATCTGCCGAGACGTACTTCAGAGGAAGATTTGGCTCAGGATATTTTTTTAAAGATGTTTTCCCGATTACAACAGTACAAAGGAGTGGTTCCTTTTCCCCATTGGGCTTCCCGTATCGCGGTAACGACGTGTCTTGATCAACTACGTGCGCAGAAACGCCGACCGGAGTGGAGATGGGCTGATTTGGGTGAAGGAGAAATGGAGATGCTAGAAGCGACAATGGAAGATCGATCTCAGGTCTCTCCAGTGGACGCTATCGCGACGAAAGAGTTGGTTCATAAAATATTGGATACACTGGATCCTAAAGATCGCATTGTTATCACAATGATTGATTTGGAGCGACGTTCCGTAAGGGAGGTTTCTGACTTAACGGGCTGGTCGGAAAGCTTGATTAAAGTGCGAGCATTTCGCGCGCGTAAAAAATTGCAAAAAGCGTATAAAGAATTACAACAAAGAGAGAATCATGACTGATTTTAAAAAAACTTGGACTCGGATGACAGACACTGTTGCCGCAATGGAGCAGCCCGATTCTATCGAGATGCCTGTTGGTTTTGCGACGCGGGTTGTGGCACAGGCCTTTTTGAAGCGTCAGGAAAGAGGGCTACTGGAATTTCTTTTACCGAGAGTCTTGGGAGCATCCTTTTTTATTATGCTTCTAACGATCGCTTCATCTTTTATCATTCTGGATAATGGATACGAAGATGAATTATTATTGGCGGATCAATTAACTGCGGAACTCTTTCTTCAATGATTGGTAAAGGAAAATTTAGGATTATTCTCTATCTGATGGCCCTCTTTTTAGTTGGAGTGGTTGTGGGAGGGATTGTCTCTACCAAATTCATGAAGCCTCGACCTATATCTGTCGAAAGAATGACGGAACGACAGATGAAGCGAATGATACGGGATTTGAGTTTAACTCATGAGCAGAGGGAAAAAATCAAACCCATGGTGGAAGATTTTTCCCGGAAAATCCGGAAAGAACGGGTGGCGATTTTAAAACAATTGACCACCCTTCATAGCGAATTGTATGAGAGCGTGAGCGTGGAGCTGACCCCTGAGCAACAAGTCAAGATGAGACAGGTGAGGGAGAATAACCGAATGAGAGTAAGGCGTTTTCGCCAGAGTGATAATCACCATTCCGGAGCGAGAGAGCACTCATTGCCTCCACCGCCACCGGGGGGAGAAAATCCTGTCAATTCACCGTAAACGTCTGATGACGGGGAGGGTTCTCTGCTCTTGCTTCTTCAAAAGTCTCAAGCATCCTTTTAGCTATGGAAAATCAGTCTC
>JAESUN010000234.1 GCA_016763045.1 Opitutaceae bacterium
CTTTTTCAACCCTTCAACCAATATTTGGACTTCCGGGATTAACGATACGAGAGCCATGAAAATTGACGTCAATGCACTATCGTCTGTGTCCCGGAGCGTATGCAACAAACGCTGTCCCACTTTTGAGACTTTGATCGCCGAGTTTTCACACAAGTTCTCGGCAGCCTTTTTTAGCTCACTTAAGTAAGCAGAACGCTGCCACTCATCGAAATGTGTGAACCAGTTGATTGGCTGCTCTAAAGCGTCTCCTGATAGGCTGTCTATCGTCGTATTCAGGCTGAAGGAGCCTCTGCCTGACGATGTTTTCAGGATGCGAAATGTGCTGCGGGCAATAGTCCGGCTGAAACTCGACCAAGTCTGAATTCTGGAATTGGATGCGGGCACACCTTCTTGATTGAAGGCCTCTTTCAGATAGTGCTTCAACAATTCGGTCGGTGTGAACATCAACCAACTATCAGCATGCGACAAGTCGCTAGTCATTTCGATGTTTGAGACAGCAAGTCGTTCATCGGCCTCCAGATACTGGCGATCCAATTTTTGTCCTAAGCGGCGGATGAGTGTTGTTGTTTTCCCCGTGCCTGGAGGGCCGAGGATCAGTAACTGTTCGTCGAGAGGCAGGCGAAAAATTTCACTTTGATATTGGTCGAGGATTGGTTGATCACGAAGTCCTATTTTGGCAATTAGGGCTCTGCGTCGACCCAATACGACATTTTCTGATTCAACCTCATCTGCGAGTATTCTTGAAAGACGGTTTTCGTCGAACTGGTCGTCGAGTCCTACCTCTAACAAGGCCCTCAGAGATTTAAGTGTCAATAATCCGAATTCATCACTATCTACAACAGTATTTTCGGAGTCCCATAGAAGGTCATACAGCTTGGGGTGTAACTGCGTTTTTTCCACAATTTCCACTGTGGTGCCATCAGGGAGGTAGAATTCATCACCTAGGGGAAGTGATATCATCTCGCCTATTGGCGAACGATAACTGGCTAGGTTCTCAACTCCGCCAACAGTCGTACCGCGACAAATGTAGTAAGTCTTTTCAACGTTGTTTTGACTCAACACGACGACGCGCCCGATGGCAGGTTCGCGTACAAGCGCATGAAATCCGAAGCGAACTTCTTGGCCGATCTTCTCAAGGTTCCTAACGGTATCGCCTTGGGTCATCGTATTGATGCTCGCCATCGCCGTGGCCCCTGCTGGGGGGCCATATTGATCGGCGTTTCGTGCGGCGGCACTTATGATTTTGAACTTAGCGAGTGTGTCTTCTGAGAGCTGAGCAAGGCGCTTCTTTGTCTCTGTTGGGAAATTCATTCTCACTCCGTTTTGCCCAGTGGCAGTTGATTGGTCTGCAGTCAACTCTTGGCTTGAGCAACGCAATGAAGAATGCCACTGTCGTTTTATTATGTGATGACATCAAGGGGATGTCCATTCGCATTTCGATGCCCGCAAGGCTAATTGTGGCGTTGCCAACCTCGGATATTGAATTGTCATGTTGAGCTTGGAAGACAGATCGAAAAAGGTATTTGAGGAAGCATATGCGGTGTTGTGTCGAAAGCTCTCTGGTGGAGCGGTCGTAGTTCAAAATGAAGCGTCCTTGCAACTACAATTGGCGTCAATTCTGAAAACTCTTGGCGAGTTGTCCGTGTTCAAACCTGATGAAAGGTTCTCGATTGAGCTTGAGAAGTCGGTCACAAACGGCGAAGCGCTATTTGCGAAGAGCGGATCGCGTCGTGCCAAAATCGACATTTGGTATCAGTTTGAGGATAGAAGTTCAGGGGAAAAAGTCCGGACCGCTATAGAACTCAAATTCTTCAAAAGGGAAAATCATCGCGAGCCGGACAATCGATATGATGTCTACAAAGATCTTCTTAATCTTGAGGGGTATGGTCAACATTCGGACCTAGGGTTCTTGGCGGTATTTACTGACCATCAGCACTACGTTTCTCAAGAACTATATTCCGAAGATACAAAGGACTTTGATTTTCGGGATGGTTCCACCTACAGGACGCCTACAGAGTTGTTCTATCGAACGTCCAAACCGTATGGCCCCCCGATCGTCCTTCAGGGGGACTACGATTTCAAATGGGATCATCGCGGCGGCGGTCTATATGCGCTGAAGACTGCCGTCAGACCATTGAAAAGGCGAGTGTTTGTCTGACCGAGTTGCAAATTTTCTTTTCAGGGGGCGCACTATGTTCATGGTGAGAGTAAATGAGGTGCGCGTGAAGTTGGATAAGTTGCACGGTTGGCAGCGTGTTTGGCTACTAGCGAGCGTCGCTTTCTGGTTGATCGGCGCGGTGGTGATTTGGCAGGAAGAAATAGGTAGATCAAACTTTGATCACATAGGACAATATGGATCGGTTAGAAGTTGCATTCTCGGAAGTTTCCATCCTGGCCAGGTAGATGAACTTTGTCACGCCTATATGCGCTACGAGAACTTCGCTGCAACTGGGGGAGTTCTTAATAAGGACAATTGGAGCTTGGGCGCACGCTTGCTGGGGTGGGCAGAAGGTGAACGGTTTGTTACTCCCTCCAAAGTACAGTTACTCGAACGCCTCAATCTGTTGGAGGCGCTGATTTGGTTTCCTGTTGTACTTTTGGCAATATTAATTTGGGCTGTTTTTTGTGGCTATTTGTCACTCGGACTTTGGAAGTTGATCAATTGGGTCAAGATTGGGTTCAATGATGCATAAATGTTGCCTCATTCAGATTGTGTATCCTGTCGACGCCTTAGAGATCGATTGACGTGTTATTCATTCGAATATCTGCACAGCTCGTCATTGATTGAGCGCCCTACGGCACCTGCAAAGCAGGGAAGTCTGCGTACCATTCTGAATGATCACCCTCATGTTTTTTGGACCCTGTCTTCGTAAGCGTGCCCTTCGGAGCGATGAAGCTGGAGATTACGGTTTCAGGTTGCTCGTGCCATTGGATATTGAATGCGCATAAGGTTGGACAAAACTGGGCTCTGGAATAGGGCAGGGGATCGTGGACCCACCAAGCAAGAGACCGCCAATCGGCACCAGCTTTGTATCTCTCAGAAAACCAGGGAATAACAATGCAAGCAGTTGCCCCCATGAACCCATTTTGATCTCGACGGTCCCAGATATGACTTGCGTAGTTCTTTTCGTTAGAAGCGCAATTGTGCCCGTGCTCA